>CAMWUH010000062.1 GCA_947177325.1 uncultured Bacteroidales bacterium | reverse complement strand
GCGACCTTATCTATTGGGGCAATCAATTCTGAGTCGGTCTCATCTGTAATCGGTGTTTCGTCTTGAAGCTCTCCGGCTACAGTTGGCATATCATTATCAATTTCTGTCTCAACTCCCGAAAGGTCGACGTCATCTATTGTTTCATCAAGTTCTATGGGATCAAACATCGAAAATGGTTCGTTGATTGCCTTGGCCAAATCCTCATCGGCCATAAAAGCCACTGAGGCGCGTTCGGTAAAAACGAATTCACCAAGTCCTTTAACTCTCACAATTGACTCACTTTGCAACGTTTCGGATATTAGGCGAAAAGCTTCGTTGACAATAAGCTCGGCAGTAGCGCGTTCGTAACCCGCAGCTACCATCTTGTCGATTAAGATATTGGATGGCAAGAGTTGACTCATTTGTTTAACTTATTTATGAAGGAGTTAGCCGGAGAAAATTGTAACGAAATAGAAGGGGGTAGAAGCAGTTTTGAACCGGTTGCCAAGTCATTAACAATCTCCTCGCCGACTTTGACAGGAGTTAATGTTCCGAATCCCGGGATAGCGATACTATTACCTTCGAGAAATTCATTTTTCATAATAGATGCAAGCGTGGTTAAAGCTTCGGCAGCGGTCTTATAATCCAAGCCCGTGCGTTTGGCTAACGCAGTGATATATTGTTTGTTATCCATCAGCTTAATTGAGTATTCAGTGGATTTTTAGTGTTAAAGAATTTCACAAATTTAAGTATTTATTTGCATATTAACGAAAAAAAGCTCAACTTTGTGGGCGATTTGTTAAGGCAATAAAATGATTTGCCACAAAATCAATCTATTATAAATAATATTAGGTGTGCTCCAGAGGGGGCTGAGATTATAGCCTTATAACCTGAACAGGGTAATTCCTGCGTAGAGAAATTTTTTATTTATGAAAAAAACTTTTATGTTGTGCTCCATGATGGCAATGTGCATCAGTGGAGCTTCTGCATCGATGTTGCAAAATGAAGCAACAACCGATAGCATCGAGTCAATTAATCTTGATGAAGTAGCAATCGTGGCAACGCGCGCCACATCTAAAACTCCGGTTGCATTTACTGATGTTAAAGCAGCTGATTTAGAGAAAAGTAATCAAGGCGTTGACATTCCCTATCTTTTACAAATGACACCTTCAGTAGTAACTACATCTGACGCCGGCACCGGTATTGGATATAGTTCCATGCGCGTCAGAGGCAGCGATGCTTCTCGCATTAACGTAACTGCTAACGGCATTCCGTTTAATGACGCCGAAAGCCACCAGGTCTTTTGGGTTAATATCCCTGACTTAGCTTCATCGCTCCGCGATATTCAGATTCAGCGTGGTGCAGGCACATCAACTAATGGAGCCGGAGCATTCGGTGCCACTATTAATATGGTTACCGCCTCTCCTTCTCGCGACGCCTATGGCCAATTTGAAGGAAGTTACGGCATGTACAACACTCATAAAGAAACTCTTAAACTCGGCACCGGTATGCTGGGTGACCATTGGGCGGCCGATATTAGGCTGTCAAACATCGGAACGGATGGTTATATTGACCGTGCTTCTGTAAATCTTTGGAGTTATTTCGCTCAAGCGGGGTATTACAACGCATCTACTTCAATCAGACTGCTGGCATTTGGAGGTAAAGAAAAAACCTATATGGCCTGGGACTATGCTTCGAAAGAGGAGATGGAGAAATATGGTCGTCGTTATAATCCGTGCGGGCAATTTATAGACAGTCAAGGAAACGTTGACTACTATCCTGAGCAAAATGACAATTACATTCAACACCATTTCCATCTGATAGGGCACCACTCATTTTCATCGGCACTTACGTTTGACATGGCGTTGCATTACACTAAAGGTGATGGTTATTATGAACAATATAAGACTAATCGCACACTCAAGCAATATGGTCTGAGTCCATTTGTTGTTGTTGATTACGATGAAAATGGCAATGTGGTAGAAAAAACAGTTAAGAAAAGTGACCTCGTGCGCTTGAAAAAGATGGATAACGGCGTAGGCGGAATGATTTTCAATCTTAATTACACGTCTCACCGCTGGAGCACAATTCTTGGCGGTGGTATCAATAAATACCACGGCTCACACTTCGGCCAAGTTTCATGGGTGAGAAATTACGTAGGTGAAATAGACCCGTTGCAAGAATATTATCGCACCAATGCCAATAAAACTGACGGAAACATTTATATTCGCGGCAATTTTGATATTACCTCAAAATTATCCGCCTATGCTGACTTGCAATATCGCGCAATTCGATACACGATTCATGGCACAACTGATAATTGGAATTACAATATTGATGCCCTGGAGCCAATCAATGTGGCTCGTACATATAATTTCTTCAACCCCAAAGCCGGTTTAAATTACGAAATTGATCATAAAAGTCGCGTGTTTGCATCTTGGTCAGTGGCTCATCGAGAACCGGCCCGTAGCAACTTTATTGATTGCGACCCAAATAGACTGCCGGTGCCAGAGCGTTTGTTTGATTATGAATTAGGGTATAGCTTCGCTAATAAACTGCTGTCATTCGGAGCTAATCTATATTACATGGATTACAAGAACCAACTTGTTCCAACCGGTGCACTCAGCGATACCGGAAATCCGGTTAGTGAAAATGTTGACCGAAGCTATCGTGCCGGTATCGAACTGCAATTTGGTATTAAACCTGTTAAATGGTTTGATTGGAGTATTAATGCTACATGGAGTCGTAATAGAGTTAAGGACTTCGTTGAATATATCTACGATGATAATTATATGAATCCCATCACATTTAATCGGGGTAACACACCGATAGCATTTTCTCCTGATTTTATTCTTAACAATGCTTTTAATTTCCAAGTTGGCGGTTTTGACGCATCGTTACAATCACATTTTGTTTCCAAGCAATATATGACCAACGCCCATAACAAAGATGCGGTATTGGATGCATATTTTGTTTCAAACCTCTATCTCGGCTACACATTTAAATTTCAAGGTATAAAGAGTGTTAGGGTAGGTATTATCGTTAATAATATCTTCAACGAAACTTACGAGAACAATGGATATGCCGGGTCCGGCTATTATATGGAAGATGGCAAGCCGGTTGTGTATAGCTACTCGGGATATGCCGCTCAAGCGCCTGTCAATGTAATGGGTACGCTGACCGTTAAATTTTAAATAATTTGTTTCGTCATGGATGCGTTCTTTGATTGGTTCTCTGCCAATTTATCAAGGATATTTGAAATCGTAGGCTTTGTGCTGGGTTTGCTTTATCTCTATTATGAATTTAAAGCAAAAAACGCCGTATGGATTATTGGTATCATAATGCCTATGATATCTATGACTCTATATTATCGAAAAGGAATCTATGCTGATTTTGGTATAAATTTTTATTATCTGATAATAGCAATTTACGGCTTATGGCATTGGAGACATGGCGGAGAATCAAAGACAGAACGCAAAATTTCACACGCATCAGTTAGCGTTATAATTGGTTGCGTGAGCATGATGATATTACTCTGGCTTGCGCTATATCTCATTCTAACAAACTTTACCGATTCGACAGTGCCTGTTCCGGATGCTTTTACAACTGCTCTCAGTATAGTAGGCAGCTGGATGCTGGCGAAGAAATATGTGGAGCAATGGATAGTTTGGATTGTAGTGGATATTGTTAGCGTTGGCTTATATCTTTACAAAGGTATCCCATTCTATGCCGCTTTAAACATTGTTTACACGATAGTTGCGATTTTCGGGTACAAGCACTGGCTCCAAAAGATGCATCAACAGACAGTTTAATCGGTTTTTACAACAATAATATCTTCAAGACGTGTGGAGTATAGAGGTGATAATTCTTCTTGCTTCACACGCTTTCTGTTAGGAGTAACCGTTGCTACATGGAGTTTGTTATGAGTTTCTTCTCTGCGGTTAACTTCATCAATTATTGACATTAGTTTATGACGCTTTTCACGTTGTCCGGTGACGGAGAAAAGACTCTGCTGCACTGCTGATCTGCTTACGATATCAGTAACTATAACACCTGCGCGCTTATAGGCGTAGCCCTGTCTGAAAATGGAATATAGGAGCCGGGTGGCTGATTGAACGAGTTGCAGTGTGTCGTCAGTGGCTTCCTCAAGCCTAATTGAGGTTGAAGCTACGTGTTGGGGCAAGTCAGGACGGAAGCTATTGGTTTGAATAAAAACGGTGATGTGACCCGCACACCCGTTTTGTTTCCGAAGTTTCCGGGCAATATTGTCGGAAAAATATGCTATTGCTTCACGGAGTTTCTCAATATCGTCAATCGATTCGCGAAATGACCGCGACGTGCATATTTGCTTTTTATCAGGCTCAATGATTTCCAGATCGCTACATGGCTCTCCATTTAGTTCTCTCCAGATGCGCTCTCCATTGATATTCATTATTGAGCGAACACGATAGAGCGGTAGTTGAGCTAACTGCGAGGCTTTGTCAATGCCAACCTCATTAAGGCGCTTACGAAGCTTTCGCCCTATTCCCCACACATCACCAACTTCAATGCGTTCAAGCGCCGTTATGCGTTTCTCAGTAGTGTCAATGACGCAAACACCTTTATAAGCTTTAAATTTTTTTGCATAACGGCTTGCAATTTTTGCCAATGTCTTGGTTGGCGCTATTCCGAGAGAAGTAGGGATTCCAACATCACGTCTGACGGTTTTTACAATCTCACGTCCTAAACGCTCACATTCTTCAGTTGATATGTTCCCAAAATTAATAAAACATTCATCAATCGAATAAATTTCAATGTCAGGAACGATAGATGCAATAGTTGCCATAACTCTTGACGACATATCTCCATATAGTTTGTGGTTGCCGGAGAATGTTAAAACATTATGGCGTTTGATCAACTCTTTGGCCTGATAGATGGGTATGCCGCGATTAATTCCCAGTGCCTTCGCCTCATTTGACATAGCAACCGCACATCCGTCATTATTGCTCATAACAACAACGGGTTTGTTAGCAATGTCCGGACGAAACACTCGCTCACACGACACGAAAAAATTATTGCAATCAATAAGCCCAATCATTTTGAACGGATAAGTATATGCGTGAAATATACATTAACGGGTTCGATGCGACTTGCGCTTAATGGTATAGGTTACTACACCCCACACTTCAAAGCGATTTTCTTCAGTTACTACAATAGGGTCAAACGCTTCATTTGCAGGAATAAGCCAAACGCGGTCTGATTCTAATTTAATACGCTTTAGCGTAAATTCTCCGTCGACACAACAAACGGCTAAATCCCCGTCTTCAGGCTGAAGTGAACGGTCAATTACAAGTAAATCACCCTCCTCGATACCTTCATCAATCATTGAGTCGCCTGAAACTCGTCCAAAAAAAGTAGCAGCAGGGTGTCTGATGATTTCATGATTTAAATCTATTGACTCTGAAATATAATCTTGGGCCGGCGAAGGGAACCCGGCTTGGATGCCATGGTCGGCATAGGGCAGAGACATGTGGGTTGAGCAATCTGCCTTTATAATTTCAATTGTTGGTTCTGTTGGAGGCGTCGGTGCTCCTTTAGTAGAAGATTTCATTTGGCAGGAGTTAAATCATAAGTTTAAAAATAATATCGGCTCCGAAATATAAATACTCCGGAGCCATTTATTCATGAAGTTGCTCTAACGCTAATTAATAGTTGCGCGCAAATATTACTCGTTGAGCAGAAGGCTTACCGGTTACCATACATTTGCCGGGAGTTTTGTCACCATCAAGGGGTATGCATCGGATAGTAGCTTTGGTTTCTTCCTTAATAAGCTCTTCGGTTTCGGTTGTTCCATCCCAGTGAGCGAGAATAAAGCCACCTTTCTCGATTTCTTTTTTAAATTCGTCGTAGGTCTCAACCGTACGAGTCATTTCTTCGCGATGTTTAAGCGCTTTTTGGAATATATTTTCCTGAATTTGTTCCAATAGCGATTCAATGTGCTCGGCAATTCCGGCGAAGGGAAGAATTTCTTTCTCAAGGGTGTCGCGACGCACGAGTTCAATGGTGCCGTTTTCAAGGTCGTTAGGTCCGATAGCCAATCTAACGGGCACGCCTTTGAGCTCATAGTCAGCGAATTTAAATCCGGGGCGTTTATTGTCAGCATCGTCATATTTTACACTGATGCCTTTTTGACGCAGAGCGTCGTAGATTGGCATTACAGCCTCGGTGATTTTAGCCAGTTGCTCTTCGTTTTTGAAAATAGGCACGATAACCACTTGAATAGGAGCGAGGTGGGGCGGGAGCACCAGACCGTTATCATCAGAGTGCGACATAATCAATGCACCCATCAATCGTGTTGACACGCCCCAAGAGTTAGCCCAAACATATTCAGGCTTATTATCCTTATTAACAAAGGTTACGTCAAATGCTTTCGCGAAGTTCTGACCGAGATTGTGAGATGTGCCTGACTGCAAAGCCTTGCCATCTTGCATCATAGCTTCGATAGTGTAAGTGTTGAGCGCTCCGGCAAAGCGTTCGTTAGCTGATTTCACACCTTTGATTACAGGCATAGCCATAAAGCGCTCTGCAAAGTCGGCATATAGATTAATCATCTCTACAGTGCGGGCTTCTGATTCTTCAGCAGTGGCATGGGCGCAATGGCCTTCTTGCCAAAGGAATTCAGCGGTGCGAAGGAACATACGAGTACGCATTTCCCAACGCATTACGTTAGCCCACTGGTTACAAAGGATAGGGAGGTCGCGATATGAATGTATCCAGTTTTTATATGTGCCCCAAATAATAGTTTCAGACGTAGGGCGCACGATAAGTTCTTCTTCCAATCGGGCATCGGGATCGACGATAACGCCGTTGCCATTAGGATCGTTCTTGAGGCGATAGTGGGTTACTACAGCACATTCTTTAGCGAAACCTTCAACGTGTTCTGCTTCACGACAAAGAAATGATTTCGGAATCAAGAGCGGGAAGTAAGCGTTTTGAACGCCTGTTTCTTTAAACATCTTGTCAAGAGTTTGCTGCATCTTTTCCCAGATGGCGTAACCATAGGGCTTGATCACCATGCAGCCACGCACAGCCGAAGGCTCAGCCAAGTCGGCTTTCACTACGAGCTCATTATACCATTGTGAATAATTTTCGCTGCGTTTAGTGAGATTTTTTAGTTCTTTAGCCATTGAAGCGAGTGATTATTTAGTAAAGTATTGAAATGTAATAATTAAATGAAATTATATTGTCGGAAGCAAGGCAACAAATAGCCCGACATTTCAAATGCAAAATTACGATTTTATATGCGAAATTGCAAATATGTAGCCGGTCAAGGGATTGATATTGCTATCAAAATATTCTCCGAAAGAATTATTTTTTGTTTCTTGCTTTTGCAAGGATGCCTTCCGATGGAATAATATAAAATTCGATTCTACGGTTTTGTGCACGGTTTAATCGGGTGTCGTTATCGACAGTTGGCTGTCCAAATCCGATAGGGAAACCGATAACGTCATTTACATTATAATGTTTTGCTTCAAAATAGTCGAGAATGGCATTGATGCGCATCTCTGACAAGTCAAGCGAATAACCTTCCGATCCGGTGTCATCGGTATGGGCGCAAATCAGCATTTTATAATCATTGTGCGTGGCAAGGAATTTTGCAATAGGATCGAGCTTTTTGCCGGCGGATGGGAGTAAGTCATCTTCATTGGGGATGAACAGCTCGTCGGAAGGAATAATAACAATTACAACTTCCCCTTGACGCATTGTTTCAACTTTATATCCCTCGCGATATAAGCCTTTGGCAACTTCTTGCATGTAAGCTTTCACAAACACTTTTAGCTTGGGTCCAACCAAAGGAAATCTTATTTCATCTTCAAAAGTCGGGCCATCATCTTGCTGCGATTCAATTAGAGAAGATTGCGCCGATGAATAACAAGGTATTAGCCAGGCAGTTAAAAGAGTAATTATTATTGCAATTCTTTTGAGCATATTCACATATTCAATAAAGGGAGATGTGGTGTAGAAAACAATCTTACAGGTCAAGTGCTGAATCATCCTCATAGTCAAGTTCGGCCTCAACTATAGTATCAACATCGTTGGAATCAACTTTTGACTGCTTGTCCTTTTTTAACATTCTACGGATATAATCAGCAAGGTCAGCCGCGATATCTTCTTCCATATCATCGTCGTCATCATCCACTTCAAGCATTCCGTTTTCCTCATAATAATCCCAAATCATGTCAATCACATTAAGGAGTTCATCACTTGAGTAGGGTTCACGTCCTTTTTCTTTCAACGCTTTATTTATTGCATTTACTGCTTCGTTTTCGTCGTACATATTATAAGTCAATTTGATATTAAATAGTCATCTATTATTTTCTAACCATTTTTTTGCATTTCAAGAAATCCTTCCGGTAGAATAACATTAATTACCTTGGTATCCGGATCGATGTAATCAATATATTCATCTACAGCAGGGATGAGCAGCCGCTTATTTTCGGGGGTATCAACCACAAATAATACATTTGAAGTAGAGTCGTCAATGTCGGTAATCGTGCCTAAAACCGGTCCGGTCGACTCATTGATTTTATATCCAATCAAGTCATCGAGATAAAACCGATCGTCACCATCGATATCGTCATCCGAAGAGAAATTAGCAGCATCAGCCTGAGTAATAAAAATGGGTTTATTTTTCAGTAGATCAGCTTGAGCGTCAGATTCAATGCCTGATATGGTCAGTAATATTGTTGAGGCAGTTTTCTGACGCCAAGATTCTATGAAGAATGGCGTAAATATGCCGTCAATATCTACAATTAGACATTGCAATTGGTCAGGAATTACTTCCGGATCAATGGTGGCATTGATTTCGCCTTTGATACCGTGGGCCCGGTTAAACTGCCCTATCTCAACTATATCTGACTTCGTTATCATTTTTTCTTTTTCTTTTTCCCGGTAACGGGCGGAAGTATATATGAGTGGAGGGTATCTGAGGCTGTTGACAGTCGGAGTCTACCGCCTGATAAATTTGCGAGGTCACCGAAAATGCGTGCATCATTGGCAGCGTCTTCATTAACTTCCATCAGGCGCTTTTTCATCTGCTCGGCTATTTGCAGAGCCAATTCGTGTCGAGCATCCTCATCTTCTATTGTTAAGGCAGTGGCAATCATTCGTTCTATGTAACGCCCATAATGACGATAACTAAAACGCTCTTGGGTGTAATTCAGTTGTGTAGGAGGGGTTGCGAAGTCATCTGGTTTAACAATCTCAAACGGATAATCAATGTCAAGTTTGAAGTCAGACATTATGGCTAAATGATCCCAAAACTTCTTTCTGTCAGGATCATTTTTAACTTGTGCGGGGAAAAGTACAGCCATTGCTTCAACTATCGCACCGGCGCAACGAGTGCGCTCATCCCGGTCCTCAATTGACAGGCAATGGTCAATCATTTGCTGAATATTGCGGCCATATTCCGGTAATTTCAGCGCTTTTTGTTGGGTATTATATG
>CAMWUH010000061.1 GCA_947177325.1 uncultured Bacteroidales bacterium | reverse complement strand
GATACATGATACATGATACATGATACATGATACATGATACACGGATGTGCTACCGCTACACCTGTGATACACGTGATACACTATTTTCAGATGCCTGTATCAAGCATGTGTATCATGTATCATGTATCAGACCGAGGGGGAAATCAGTGAATCACGTATGTCAACGCCCCTCCTCCTCAGCTTCTAATCATTGGATTTAAGTATTAGAGGAGCAGGCAGGCGTCGCCGTAGGAGAGGAAGCGGTAGGCCTGATTGGCGAGGGCGTGGTCGTAAATGGCGCGCCAGTTACCGTCTACAAAGGCTGACACCAAAAGCAGTAGGGTTGATTGCGGCTGATGGAAGTTGGTGACAATGGCATTGACCACTCTAAAATGATAGTCGGGAGCGATGATAATGCGAGTGTTGGCGGCAAAGAGATTGTTGCCCGAACTTCTGGTATAATCAGCGAGGGCGGTCAGCGACTCTTTGAGCGAGAGGTTGGGGTGGGAAGGGGAGTAGGGATACCATTGCGGCACTTCGCCATCCCATTGATTTGTGGCGATAAGGCAACCGGCATGGTAGAGGCTCTCGAGGGTGCGCACAGAGGTTGTGCCGACGGCAAAAACCGGGCGATGTCCATCGTTTTGAGCGAGAGCGTTGATGGTGTCGATGTCGACGGTTATAAACTCGGAGTGCATCAAGTGGTCGCCAATCGACTCGGATTTGACCGGTTGAAAGGTGCCGGCACCAACGTGGAGGGTGACATTGCGGAGTTCAACGCCGTTGGTTCTCAGGTGGTCAAGCAGAGTGGGCGTGAAATGGAGGCCGGCTGTAGGGGCAGCCACGGAGCCGTTGATAGCTGAATAGACAGTTTGATAGTCGCGCGAATCGGCCTCTTCGGTGGGGCGATTTAGATAGGGAGGCACGGGGATTTCGCCGGCAGTCGATATGATGTCGGCAAATGTCAGAGAGGAGTCGTCCCAACTAAATTCTATGATTGATGAATTGTCAATGCGGTCGATGCGGCGCGCCGAGAGAGTAATGCTGCGGCCGTTGATGGTTAGAGTCATTGTAAGCTCTCCATCTTTCCAACGCTTGGAGTTGCCAACGAAACAGTTCCAGCTAACGGGACCGGTTGAGGCAAAGTTGACGGCATAGTCGGCCGGCGAAGATGGTTCCAGACAGAAAATCTCTATGAGCGCTCCGGAGTTATCGGCGCCTTTGCGGAATCGCAGTCGAGCGTTGATAACGCGGGTATTGTTAAACACCATTATTGCGCCGTCCGGCACGTAAGAGGGCAGATGGTCAAAGCGGCTGTCAATAAGCGTTCCATCCGGCTTTCGAATGAGGAGCAAGCACTGGTCGCGCTCGGCAAGTGGATGGGATGCAATGCGATTATCGGGAAGCGGATAGTCAAATCCGCTGATGGCTATATCTATAACGTCACTCATGGGGCAATGAGGCAGGAATGGATTGAAGTGGAAATAGAAATAGGCTGATATTTGGATGAAAGGCCCGGGTTTATTTCACTCTGATGCGGTCGCCCACCTTCATGCGCGAAGGATTTACTCCCGGATTGAGATTTTGAATCTGCTTAAGTGTCATACCGTTGTGACGAGCGATTTTAGCCATAGTGTCGCCTTTCTTCACTTTGACGTAAACGGGTTTGGGGGCAGGTTTCTTGGCCGGTTGCTGTTGCTTGACAGTGTTGGCCTGCGACTCGGTGGGTTTAGATTCAACTACGGGTAAGGGCCGGGAGTTGAACACGTCGGCGACGCGGTCGGCCACTACGGTTTCTTCAACTACCTGGTCGTCGCCTTCGTTATCGGTAGGCTCTTCATCAGCCGCGACTTCATCAACAGGATTAACTTCTTCGGCGTCGGGAGTCAGGACGGCCGGAGTGACAGCTACACGAGCTTCAGCAATCGACTCAACTACAGTTTCTACCACAGGCTGAACCACAGGTTCGTCAGCCGGTTGCGCAGGCACTTCGGGATCGGCTTCAATGAGTTCCTCTTCTTCTGCGATCTCAACAAACTCAGAGTCTTCCTCATCAATATCGGCATTGCTATCATCGGCAGGCGCTTCATCATCATCTTCGGCCGGGAGATCGTTGGCCGGGTCGTTCTCTTCAATGACGTCAGTGTCAGTATCGTTGTCGACCAACGAGGCAATGGTTTCCTCATCAGAAATCACCATGAATGTGGGCTCTTGCGATTCATTGCTCAGGTTAACTTCGGGCTCGGCCAGGTTGGGCGTTTCCTCAGCCGGTGTTTGTTGGGATTCTGCAGAGTTGCCAACTGCTTGGTCGTAAGTAATGGGAATAACTTCTTGAGATTTAGTTTCGGCATCGGTTTGCTCGGCAGGGCGGCGCACCTTTTGAGTTGTAACGATTTTGATGGTTCGTCCGCGCTTGAGAGTCTTGATTCCGTTTACGCGACGGATAGATGAAGCGGTAACTCCATATCGACGAGCAAGCGAGGTGAATGTGTCGCCTGATTTAACTCGGTGGTATTTTGTAACTTCTTTGATGATATATTCACCGTCATCGCTGACGCGAGAAGATCCGTCGGCCGGTTCAACCACTCCGCGGCGAGCGTAGAGGTGGGCATTGTGGCTGACGATTGAGTCTTCCGACATAATATAGGCCAAAGTTTGATGAGACGGGAGCACCAGGGCATAAGGCTTGATGTCGCCGGGAATAACATCCTGACGATATTGTGGATTGAGTATGCGGATTTCTTCAATAGGGATTTGAAGCACATCGGCAATTTGCTGGAAATGAACGCGCTGCTTCACATGCACCGAGTCGGTGATTACCGGGCGCTTGGCAAGCACGGGAGAGATACCGTGTTCGCCGAAGTAGGTCATTGCATAGTTGGCAGCAATGAAGCCGGGAAGATAGCCACGGGTTTCGGCGGGGAGATAGGGGTATATATCCCAAAAATCTTTTTTGCCTTCGCCTGCACGTTTAAGAGCTTTATTGATGTTGCCCGGGCCACAGTTATAGGCAGCGATGGCAAGGCTCCAGTCGTTGTAGATGTTGTAGAGCTGGTGGAGGTATTTAGCGGCCATTTGCGACGATTTTATTGGGTCGCGACGCTCGTCAACCAATGTAGAAATCTCCAGGCCCAGGCCTTTACCGGTGGGGAGCATGAATTGCCAAAGTCCTGTGGCTCCGGCGCGGGAAACGGCATTGGGATTTAATGCACTCTCGATTACCGGCAAATATCTCAGCTCCAACGGCACCCCTTCGGCTTCCAATGCTTGCTCAAAAATGGGCATATAATAAGCCGACAAGCCGAGCATACGTTCTACCTGACCTCGCCCTCTGTCAACGTAGCGGTCGATGCAGCTACGGACAATTGAATTATAGACCATTTCAACTTCAGTGGGCATAGCCTTCAGTCGGGCCACGATAACGTCATCGGTGGCCGGAGTGTTGGGGGTATTGGTAGTTTTCCCTTCGAGCGAGGTATAAGTTCTCAGAAGCCAGTCTTGATTCAGTCGATGAGTGTCGGCTTCGTAGCTTTCGGGGTAAACAAACGAGGGGTCAGTAATGGTGTCGCGCATCTGCAGCACATTTTGTGCGGCGGCAGTGAGCGAGGCCACTGTGGCTAATGCTGTGAAGATAAAGAGTCGTAAACCGGTCACGATATAAGGTGTAAAGATTTTAAACGTTAAAAGTTCAATGCCCATTGCAGACCTACGGATGGATACCTCGAGCGGCCGTCTTGAATCAGGGCCGGGGCAACATCCATTGAAAGGTCGGGAGATATGTCGAAATGTGAAAGCGATGCATCAACATAGGCGTCTACCATCGATAGCAGATACACACCTACCATAGCTATGATGCAAAGGTCGCGATTGCGACGGAAATAGTTTTTGCGTGATTGAAGAATTTTTTGCAGCCACGTTTTGTCGAGCGATTCTTCCTTGATGTTTGGAGGGAAGAAGTCCATGTAGCTTTTAGTGTTGGGATCGTTGTCGAGCAGATCGGCATAAGCTACGGTGTAGTCACTGAGCATCGTGTTGTTCCAAGAAGTTGCGTAAATCAAGCCGATATAGCCGCCGGCAATGATGGGTAGTTTCCAATATCGGCGGTTGTAGACTTGACCCAAGCCGGGGAACAGAGCTGAAAGCCACACGGCTTTAGTGGGACTCGGCGTAAAGGCGACTTCACGCATCTGCCATCCGTAGGGGTCAGGACTGATAGAGTCGAGATTGATGACTATTTCTTCAGAGCCTGAGGCAATAGGTTCATCGGGAATGAAGAGATGCCTGTCGTTGTCGAGTGGGTCAACCGATTGAGGCAAAGCGGCGGCAATACTATCAGATGTTAGATTTTGCGAAAAAACGTTAAAGTGGCTTAAAAGCACGAATGCCGACATGAAAATGCCGACAATCATCCATCTTTGCCTCAAGACGATGGTTATATTGCTTATTTTACGGTCCAATGAGATAATTGATTGATATATAAGCGGTTTGTATGGTTTTCGAGCTTGATATACTTCGAAAATCAGGCTTGGGAGGCCTATTCAGGTTTTTTCAAACTATCAAAGATAGTAATTAATTTGGCAAGTTCATCATCATTTTTGAACGGGAAGGTGATTTTTCCCTTGCCTGAGCGGTCGCAACTGAACTGCACCTTTGTGCCAAACGATTGAGAAAGGTGCTTGCGCAGGATGTCGAAATCGCGGTTAGCCGAGGACTGTTTGGTAGCGGGTTTGACCTCGTTAGTTTCGGCATTGTTGTAGGCTTTGGCAAGCTCTTCGACGCGGCGCACCGACAGGTCGTTTTTCAAAATCTCGTTATAGAGCTTGAGCTGCAACTGAGGGGATTCGATAGAGAGAAGAGCGCGGGCGTGGCCCATGTCGAGGCGTTTGTCGCGCAGACCGAGTTGCACTTCGGCGGGCAATCGGAGCAGGCGAAGGAAGTTGGCAATAGTTGCGCGTTTTTTGCCTATGCGTTCGCTCAGCCGTTCTTGTGTGAGATTATATTGGTCGATAAGTTTGCGGAAAGTTAGGGCTATTTCAATAGCGTTGAGGTCTTCGCGCTGAATGTTTTCGATGAGCGCCATCTCTGTGAGCTCAGCCTCGTTGGCTGAACGGATGTAGGCCGGCACGGAGTCTAAACCGGCCATTGAAGCTGCGCGAAAACGGCGCTCACCGGCGATAATTTGGTAAGAGTCGGGGCCTACTTTGCGGAGCGATAGAGGCTGAATGATGCCGAGCTCGCGAATCGAGGTTGCCAGTTCTTCAAGTGCATCAGCGTCGAAGTTGGTTCGGGGCTGGTCAGGATTGGGCGAGATCTGGCTCAGAGGAATGTCGTTAATTGCCGATGACCCGCGGGCGGGGGTGTCGTCCATAGAAATGAGTGAGTCAAGTCCGCGACCGAGCGCGCTTCGTTTGAGTGCCATAGGGTTAAAAGAGTGTTTTTTTATATATGATATATGATTAACTATGATTGGTTGTCTTTCCGTTGGATTGCAGAGCATGCCGCTGAGCCGTTAGAGCGAGCCGGCAGGCGGCTGATGATTTATTTGTTTTTTTCGATGAGCTCTTTAGCCAGGAGAATGTGGGAGGTAGCACCACGGCTTTCCGCATCGTAGAGCAGAGCGGGAAGTCCATGGGAGGGCGCTTCCGAGAGGCGGATATTTCGCGGGATAACGGTGTTGAACACCATATCGCCGAAGTGACCTTTGAGCTCCTCATAGATTTGGTTGGCAAGGCGGAGGCGGGCATCATACATGGTAAGCAAGAAGCCTTCGATTTCAAGTTCGGGATTGAGCTTTGATTTGATAATTCTGATAGTGTTGAGTAGCTTTGAAATGCCTTCAAGGGCAAAGTATTCAGCCTGCACGGGGATGATAACCGAGTCTGCGGCCGTCAGGGCGTTGACAGTGATGAGCCCCAGTGATGGCGAGCAGTCAATCAAAATGAAGTCGTAGTCATTTTTAACTTGGTCGAGGAGTTTTTTCAACACCTGCTCGCGGTTAGGCTTGCTGATAAGCTCGAGCTCGGCGCCTGCAAGGTCAATACGTGAGCCGATGAGGTCGAGGCCTTCAACACAGGTTGCTACTCTCGATGCTCCCAAGGGGTAATCATCAACGAGCGATTCATATATAGAGGAGGTCATTGAGCGGGGATCGATGCCATAACCCGAAGTGGCGTTGGCCTGCGGGTCAGCGTCAATGATGAGCACACGTTTACCTTCGTTGGCGAGTGAAGCGCCAAGGTTGATGGTAGTGGTGGTTTTGCCCACACCTCCTTTTTGATTTGCGATTGCTATGATTTTTCCCATGTCTTGTTTTATGGATTGTTTCACGGTGCAAAGTTGCGAAACAATTGGCAAGCGAGCAATTTATTTCGGTATTTTTCAACATTTTTGTTGATAACTCGCTCGATTTGTTGATAACCGTGGAACATTTAGACGCGGTTCTCCAATATTAGTTAATACTGAGGCGGTCAAGCGTTATGCAGATGTGTTCTCAGCATTAACAAATATTGGGGAACCGGGTCTTAAAAACACCACTATTGGGTTATAATGCTTTTTTTGAAGCTGCTTTATTTGAATTTGATAATTTATTTGGTTAAATTTGTATAGAAATTTACGTCATTATGAAAAAAATTACCTTTATCATATCTTTACTGCTTGCCGGGATTGGAGCGTCGGCTCAGCAACCGGTGAAACATATCGATTCGCCCGCCCGAGGCGCTCAACTCGATGGTAAAACCATTGCTATGTGGAACTCCCACGGTGCATATTTCAATGCCGACCGCGGCGAGTGGATATTCCAGCGAGCTCCGCTCAACACAACTGTTGAAGATGTATTCACATCGGCCTTTGTGCTTGACTTTGTTGCGCCTATGCTTGAAAATGCCGGCGCCTGGGTGATGCTGCCGCGTGAACGGGACACTTCAACTACCGAAATAATTATCGATGCCGACTCCCGTCTGACGCCCGGCTATGCCGAACTCCCGGGTTCTCACCAATGGCAGCAATCGCCTCGCGGATTTGGCTATAAACAGGGAGGATATGGTAATGGCGAGAATCCAATGGCAATGGGTAAATCGCGAGTGATTGAAGCTGCCGGAAGCAGTAATGGTGTTGCAAAAGCTACTTGGAGTGCCGAGATACCACGCGATGGCGTTTACACTATCTATGTCAGCTATCCCCGATTGGAAAACGCATCGTCGGCTGTTACCTACGTGGTTAATTCGGCTCGTGGCGAGGAGCGTATAGTCGTCAACCAGACTATGGGTGCCGGAACATGGATGCGCCTGGGTGAATTTCCGCTCGCGGCCGGGCAGTCGTCGTTGCCGATTGTGACGCTGACAAATCAATCGACCGACCATGCCGGCAAGGTGGTTGGCGCCGATGCGGTGAAGATTGGCGGCGGCATGGGGAGCGTTATGCGGGCATCAGACAAGTCAAAAGGGAAAACCACAGCACAGGAGCCTAAAGTCAGCGGCTATCCGCGATGGCTTGAAGGAGCAAGATATAATTTGCAATATGCAGGTTTTCCGGCCTCAGTTTATTCGCCGGCCGAGAGCGAGACCGATTATACTGACGATATTCGCTGTCGGCCCCTCTGGGTCAATTACCTGTCGGGAGGGTCGGCACGTAATCCAAAAGCTCCCGGATTGAACATCCCGATTGACCTTGCATTGGCTCTTCACACCGATGCCGGCACCACTCCTGACACCACTATAGTAGGTACTCTGGGCATTTACAGTACCAATGGCGGAGCAAAGTTGGCCGACGGCCGACGTCGCACGGTCAACAAACAGTTGACCGAAGCCGTCGTTGACCAGATAGTCAACGATGTCAGAACGCTTTATCAACCGGGGTGGACCAAACGGAAGTTGCGCGACCGCCGATATGCCGAAGCGCGCTATGCCGATGTGCCTTCAGCACTTATCGAAATGTTTTCTCATCAGAATTTCGCAGATATGCAATTGGGCCTCGACCCGCAATTTCAGTTTGATGTGTCGCGCGCGATATATAAAGGTATTGCCAGATTTTTGGCCGGCGAAAACCGAAAGAGCGTGGTTATACAGCCGCTTCCGGTCAACTCTATGGCTCTGCAGCGAACTGCGGATAAGGGGTCATATAAACTGACATGGCGCTCTACAACCGATCCTCTCGAACCGTCGGCACGCCCCACTGAATACATTATCGAAGAGCGCGTTGGGAGTCATGGAGCTTTCCGCCCTATTGCTACTGTATCGACCCCCTCTTATACAATCAGCCATGTGCCCGCCGGTGAGATGCGCTCTTATCGTGTGATTGCGCGCAACAAGGGTGGTGTGTCGTTTCCGTCGGAGGTTGTAGCTTTGGGGTGGTTTGACAATCATCGTCCTGAAGCTTTAATTGTGAACGGATTTACCCGCATTGGGCGCCCGGCGAGCTTTGACGATGGCGAAAATGCAGGTTTCAGAGCTGACATTGATAATGGTGTCGCTTACGGGCGCTCTGTTGCTTTCATCGGTAATCAATATGATTTTGACCGAGCCTCGGAGTGGGTAAGCGATGATGAAAATCCCGGCCACGGCGCCTCAACTAAAGAATATATCGGGAAGATGCTTGCCGGTAACACGATGGATTTCGCAGCTCAACACGGCGAAGGGTTTATGGCAGCCGAACAGAGCTTCGTGTCAACTTCGGCACAGGACTTCCTCGAGCGCCCTGACCACTACAATCAGCCGATAGTTGACCTTATATTGGGCAAACAACGGAGCTCGCTGCGCGGCAACGTTGACTCTACCTATCATTATCAGCCTTTCCCGCCTGCTATGGTCAATCGCCTTTCGGCCTTTATAAGCCGGGGCGGAAATGTGATGATTTCAGGAGCGTATATCGGGAGTGAACTCAACGGCAGCCCCGTTGACTCAATAGCCCGACAGTTAAGCCGATTTGGAAAGGTTGAGCTCGGATTGGCCGATGCGCTGCCTGAAACCAACAAGGTGACAGGTGCCACCACCCAACATTTTTGGAGTCTGCCACAATGCATGAAATTGCCGCTTTCAGTGAAGCCAAACAGCGAAATTTACATGTTGGGAGAATTGGAAACAGTTACCCCGACGGTAAATGCGGCAACCAAGAGCGATGGCGATTATGTAGAGGAAATAGCTCTCTACGATAATGGCCGGGTTGCAGCATACGCGCTGCATCGCAAAGAGAAGGGTGATATAGTTATGGCAACATTTCCGATTGAGGTGATAACCGACCCGGCGGCGCGCAATCAGTTCGTGGCCGGTATGTTGAAATTCCTCGATGTGGTGCGTCTGCCCATATCTCAGCGCTGCGACATACCATTGCCAAAAATTGACCCTATCCCTGTGAAAAGCCCGGAGCTGCCGAAGCCTTCAACCCCGGCCGGTGCAGGTTACTAAAGGGGGGCAATGTAAAAATCCGTTGTTTAAGACAGGTAGATATGGGTGCTGTGGCGGCCTGCAGTGACCTTACGGCCTTTGATACACTTGATACACTGATTTTCCCATCGGTCTGATACACGATACATGATACA
>CAMWUH010000060.1 GCA_947177325.1 uncultured Bacteroidales bacterium | reverse complement strand
GAAGTAATGGCCGGCGACAGGGGGTGAACAGCGGTTGGAACTTCAAACGAAAGCGGCGTTTTGTCCCGGCGCATCTCTGCATATTCATCTACGGTTATATAGGTTGTTGAAACGGGATACAGTTCAATATATGCATCCATCTCAATTGGCTGATCGGTTTTGAAAATTCGCTTGAACACTTTTCCGCGCGCGAGTATATGCAATGAATATGTTTCATACATGAAATCGTCAATGGAATAGCAATCAGCGTCATTGACTCTATAGCATATCATTGTCAGCATCTCCTCAACGTCAATTGTAAGACCAAGCAATTTGAGAAAAAATGGTGACCATTTGTGATCCTTATATTGCGTTAACGGGTCAGAGATAAACGAAAGCACCCCGTTTCGTTTATGTAATTGATACTGACCGGAAGCCGGGGAGGCTACAGAATCAATTTCATTAGAGGTAGCAGATGTGGTGGAAAGTGAACTATCGACTGTGATTTTATAATTAGGAACAGTTAGAATGTCTTTCCAGGATAATAGAGTTATTTCATCATTTTCATCCGGCTTAGCAATGCTGTCAAGTCCGGAAGCATTCATATAGCGAGCATATCGCTTAAGGTTTTTCAGCCTGAGATTAGAGTCTTTCTTCTTATATCCCTTCACTTTTGTATTGGAGTCAACTAAAAAGGCTTCAAACATATATTCGGTAAAGAGTTGAAGCGTGTCAGAGCCGGTGGCACCTGAAGCGTACTCACGGGCGTAGAATGTCATACGCTTAATCGGTCGCTCGCAGGGATTAACAACAATTTCGCTCAGACTGTATTCGGCCGGGGTTAGAGCTATTGTGTCAGTGTGTGCGTCAATGGTGACAGGCTTGAAGCCTATATATTGAATAGTTAGCGGATATTGCGAAACTGGGGGAGAAGTGATTTCCCCTTTTTCGTTGGTCAGGCCTACGATTAAGCCTGATTTTCCAATGACAGTAGCACCCTGGAGAGGAGTGTTGTCTGTCATTTCAACGACTACTAATTCCTTGGCTTTACCAAGAACAGGAATCAGTAGGAATATTAAGTTAATTAATAAAATCTTTATTGGAGAGAAACGGCTTGGCTTATATTCAGTTATTTTTCAAACGCTCGGGCAATGCTGCGCTTATCTTCGCGCTCCTTGATTGATTGACGCTTATCATATTCCTTTTTACCTCGACCAATTCCAATAACAAGCTTTGCCAAACCTCGGTCGTTAATAAACAATCGAAGTGGCACTATTGTAAAACCGCTTTCCTTGCCCTCTTTCTCAATTTTTGAAATTTCTTTTCGATTAAGGAGTAGCTTGCGGTCTCGACGAGCTTCGTGGTTATTATATGTGCCGTAGAAATACTCAGCTATATACATGTTTTTTACCCACACCTCTCCATTGTTAACAAAGCAAAAGGTGTCGGTGAGCGAAGCCTTACCCATGCGGATTGACTTTATTTCAGTGCCGGTCAAAACGATGCCGGCTGTGAATGTATCACCGATAGCAAAGTCAAAGGTAGCTCGCTTGTTTTTTATATTGATTTCTTTAAACTTTAGTTTCGCCATTTCTAAATTATGTCAGGTGGACAAGATGATTAAATATAAAAGAAATGATGTAGGGAGGCGCAATGAGGGTTAAAATAGAAAGAATCATGAATTGCCCTTCGCGCTCGTTTTCAACATCAAGATAACGGGCCGCTTTAAACACTACAAAAATAACATAAAGCGGAAGCATCGTAACTATAACCAAATCAATGGGCAAGAGGTTTGAAAGAATGTTGATTAAAACCAATATGCCCAAGCAATAGGTTATGCAGGTTAGGTTTTTGAATTGAGTGTTAGCGCTCCCGGCAATCGACGGCATAAATATGGAGAAAGCGTAGGAAGCAAGGAATAGTGTGACAAAATATTTTGTAAAGGTTATTACAGCCGCAATGAGAGCCGGAATGAAAGTGTAGGCCGGGTCGTTCTTATAAATCAGCTTTACCAGGCAACTGATCACAGCGACGGCCAAGAGTGGGTAAAAACCGGCACGGGTCAAGCGCCCGGGAGCGACTCCGGCTGCAGAAATATCTTCCCATCCGCGAGCAGGCGAAATGAGAAGTTGGAGCATTCGTTGGAGATATTTTAGCATAAAATAGAGATGTCAAGGTAATTTTTTTACAAAGATAGTTAAAAAAGCTATCTATATTTAAAGGAAAAGCATTATTTTTGTAGGAGAAAAAATAATCAGGGGATTTCTACCCCTTTTGCAACGTTATAAACAACACTAAAATGCTTAGAAAATTCTTGTCAATTTCAGGCAAACAAGGCCTTTTTAAACTTGTTAATCAGGGTAAAAATATGCTCATAGTTGAGTCATTGACAACCGGCAAACGTGGCCCTGCATACGCTCACGATAAAATAGTTTCGCTCGGCGACATTTCAATCTACACTACTGAGGGTGATGTTGCACTGGCTGAAGTGTTTGAAAAAATCAAAGAAGCCAATGGAGGTAAAGCTGTTGATCTCAAAGCTATTGGCAATGACGACAAAATTCGCGAATACTTCAAAACTATCCTGCCCGATTTTGATGAAGACCGTGTTTACACAACAGATATCAAGAAAGTATTTGCTTGGTATAACCAGTTGATCGAAAACGGCGTAGATAAATTCACAGCTGAGGAGAAAGAGGAAGCTGCAGCTGACGAAGCCGAAAAATAAAATCAACCACCAAAAGAATAAATAACAACCCGCAATAATCGCTTTATGGTTATTGCGGGTTGTCAGTATATTACGGATATAACAGTTATAGAAGTAGTGCTCGCTCTTGTGCGACTGTAATAGGAGAGGAATGACCTGAGAGTAATAGAGTGTCGTCAGGTAGGGTCAATATTTTATTCACGATTGATGACTCCAACATTTGCCTATTACCACCGGGAAAGTGGGTCAGGCCCGGACCATGTTGATAAAGCAAATCGCCTACAAAGGCCGCTTTTTCAGCTTTGGAATAGTAGGTGACCGATCCCGGAGTGTGTCCGGGTGTATGAATTACCTTGAGCCGGAAACTGTTGTTGGCTTTCAACTTGATGATCTCGCCATCGAATAGTTCCTCATAGTGGGCCACTGTTATCGGTTGACCGGAAGAAGCGCTCACGTTAAGAGCCGGATTTTTCAGATAGCAGCTATCGTCGGGATATACATAAATCGGGGCCACCAACTTTTGGCGAAGAATTTCAGCCGCACCGAAATGGTCAAAATGGCCATGAGTCAGCAATATTTTCTCAATAGTCCAGCCATTGCGCATTATGACGTCGTAAATCACGCCGGCCTGAGCTCCGGGATCAATAATGAAACCGGCTTTGCTAACAGGGTCAATGTAGAAATATGTATTTTCAGCAAAGACACCTTCTACAGTTAATTCTTTAATCATAACGACAGCACTAAATTACAACAATTTGCAACCGTCGGGGCCACACTGGTGAGGACGTTCGGTTGTAGCTTCCTCCAATTTTTTATCATCCTCGGCTTGCATCTTCAATTCGCGTTGAAGAGCAGATTTGAAACCTTCGATTGACATTGCACCGGGCACTGCAAAATGACCGTTGAACACCATATAAGGCACACCTCTAACACCGCGCATCGCAGCTTCGCGCTCATCGAGTCTTACATCATCGTCGAATTGACCTGATTCGAGCACTTCACGAGCTCTCGCTTCGTCAATGCCTGCTTCTACGGCTTTGGCGAGAAGAACGTCATGGTTAGAGAGAACGAGATTCTCTACAAAGTAAGCTTTAAATAGAAGTTCATTCAGCTTTTCTACAGTTTCACGATTATATTCATTCTCAGCAAGCTTCATCAGGCGATGAGCATCCCGAGTATTGGAGTATTGAGTGGTTGCATAATTAAAGTCAATGCCAAGTTCGCGCCCGAGTGAGGAAATTTCTTCAATTTGACGTTTAGCGTCGTCGAGCGACAACCGATATTTCATTGCAAATCGTTCCGGAGTTGTAGTAACCACCTCTTTAGGAGCTGAAGGATCGAGTTCGAATGCCCGATAGTTAATAACAATATCGTCGGTCAGGCCGAGTTGTTCGATAGCTTTGTTTAATCGTGTTTCTCCAATGTAGCAATAGGGGCAAGCAAAATCGCTCCAAATAGTTAATGTTGTCATAGTATTTTTTTATTAAAATAAGGGATTAATTATTTATGATTTTTATCAAGAGTTCTTGTAAGAGATTCATTTCATTTTGCGTTATAACTCGGGCTAACTCACGTTGTTTAGTTTCCGCTACTTTAAGGATAGCAGGTACTAAATAGTTGCCCTTGTCTGTTAGCTGCAATCGCTTGCATTTGTGACTTACAGAATTTGTTTCGACCAATCCTTTTTCAACCAAAGTAGTCAGGCACCGGGATATTGCCGCTTTGTCTTTACCGAGAATATCGGCTATCTCGCAGGGTTGCAAGTCGCTATTATTGATTAGGACTCTCATTATCAGATATTCCGGGGCTGTGATGCCAACACCGGATGATTTAAGCTCCGCTTCAAGCGAAGAATATTGCCGTTGGAAGGCAACTCCAAGCAGACAACCCATGTTGGGCATGGCGTATATTGATTTATTCTTTTTCATATTATTAAAACAATGTACGCAAAAAAATGGTTGATAAGTCAACCATTTATTTATATAAAAAGCGGCTCATACCGTAAAGGTACTTGCCGCTTTTGTAAATAATCAATAATGGTTTTGAGCGGAAGTCAGTTAGAGCAACTTAACAGAACGAGAAATAAAATCGCTGAGCTTGCTGCCTTTAAGCAGACCATTAGCCAAGAGCGCCAAGTCAATGACTTGCTTGACGAGAGGTTGGCCGGCTGCGTAGGCAGTAATTTTTTCAGTCATTTGATGACGCACGTCGTCAACCTTGGCTGTCAGCTCCTTCACTTTGTTTTTATCAGCCTCTTCGGTTGATTTAGAAAGGTCGGTGATTTGATTGTTGATAGAGTCGATTTCACTTTGCAAAGGCTCAACATCTGACTTCAATGCGGCTTCAGCTTCTGATGAAATCTTTTCGATAATTGCCTGCGAAGTGTTGACGTTGAGGTTGTAGCTGTCGGGCAATTGACCATAGAAATTCATGCCGGGCTGCAGAGCCGCCATCTCTTTCATACGGCGCATGTATTCGTTTTGAGTAATAACAACAGGCATGCCATCGGCCGACAGGTTCTCAAATTGCACAATGAAAGTCGCTCCTTCGATTTGTGGGATTTGAGATTGGAATAGGGTAGAGAGAATGTTAAGTTGCAGCGGAGAAAGGTTAGAGGCCTTTTTATCGTCTTTGGGAATGATGTTTTCGACAATATCGCTATCGACTCTGACAAAACGACTTTTCTCGATTTTGTTTTCCAAGAGGCCTACAAAATGAGAGTCGAGTTGACCATCCATAACGAGCACATTGTAGCCTTTATCTTCGGCAGCTTTAATGAAACTGTATTGCTCGGTCGGGTTAGTTGTATATAGGAAAACTATATCACCGGCCTTATCGGTTTGAGTAGGCTCAATGAGAGCTTTATACTCATCGATAGTGAAGTATTTGTCGTTAGTGTCCTTAACGAGAAGGAACTTCATGGCAGCATCAGCAAATTTTTGGTCGGTCAACATGCCATATTCGATGAATATTTTAATATCGTCCCATTTCGCTTCAAATTCAGAGCGGTCTTCTTTGAAAAGCTCTTCAAGGCGTGATGACACCTTTTTAGTGATGTAGCCTGATATTTTTTTGACGGCATTGTCGGCTTGCAGATAGCTTCGCGACACGTTCAGAGGGATATCGGGAGAGTCAATGACGCCTTGGAGCAGCATCATGAACTCCGGCACTACGCCTTCAACCGAGTCAGTAACATAAACTTGGTTGCAATAAAGTTGAATGCGATTTTTCGTTACCTCAATATTATTTTTGATCTTCGGGAAGAAGAGTATACCGGTCAAAGAGAACGGATAGTCAACGTTGAGGTGAATCCAAAATAAGGGATCTTCCTGACCGGGGTAGAGGTCGTGGTAGAATTTGAGATAATCCTCACGAGTGAGGTCGGCAGGTTTCTTCAGCCAGGCCGGCTCGGTGAAGTTGATAATGTTATCTTTGTCGGTTTCCACTTCCTTGCCGTCTTTCCACTCCGTAATCTTACCTGAAATTACGGGCACGGGAAGGAAGCGACAATATTTTTTCAGCAATGCATCAATTGTTGATTGCTCAAGATATTGGCGGTTTTCATCATCAATGTAGAGCACAATATCAGTGCCGCGATGCGGTTTGTCAATCTCCTGCATTTCATATTCGGGAGAGCCGTCGCAGCTCCATTTCACTCCCTTGGCACCTTCTTTATAGCTTAGCGACAAGATTTCCACTTTCTTGGCTACCATAAAAGCTGAATAGAAGCCGAGGCCGAAATGGCCTATAATGGAATTTGCCGTATCTTTATATTTTTTCAGGAACTCTTCAGCCCCGGAGAAAGCGATTTGATTGATATATTTGTCGATATCTTCAGCAGTCATGCCAATACCATGGTCAGAAACAGTTAACGTACCTGCTTCTTTGTCGATGGTAACTTTGACATCCATTAGACCCAGTTCGCCTTTATATTCGCCAAATGACGAGAGAGTTTTCAGTTTTTGAGTTGCATCAACTGCGTTAGAAACGAGTTCACGAAGGAAAATTTCGTGATCGCTGTAAAGAAATTTTTTGATAACGGGGAAAATATTTTCAGTAGTTACCCCGATTGTTCCTTTTTGCATAGTCGATATTTTTATGTTTTGATTTAATAAATTTCGGTTAATTTCTGAATAGATAACTGCAAAGGTCGTGCCAATGTTCGGAAATTATACATTTTTGGCAGATTGCAGTTGTTTTGGTAGAAAAGGTGAACGAATGAAATGAAGGATGGGTCGTAATCTTTGTGGGATTACGACTCATCTTCATGTCAGTGTTGACACTTATAAAAAACTCACCAATATGAAAATCAAGTTTATTGTTATGTAATTTCTATTCTAATGTTTTCATCTTTAACTATATTAATTTAAGTGGATGGTAGCCGGCTACGCATTTACAGGGTTAAAATTGAGGTTAGGGTTGAAAAGCTTTTCAGTTGCAAAGTTAATATAGGGCAGAGGCTGAAAAATCACAAAATATCCCCTCAATGAAAAATTTTTTTATTGTTTGAAAAGTAATAAGACCCGGTTCCCCAATATTTGTTAATGCTGAGGCGGTCAAGCGTTATGCAGATGTGTTCGCGCAGTGAGGGAGCAATGCGGTTGCATTGTGACCGAAACAAGCGGGCGCAGATGCATGACGATTGGCCGAGGCAATGGTAACTCATGCCACGGATAAGTAAGAAGAATGATATAATTCTTGGGTCAGTCGATCGAATACTCCGGTTGATAGCCATTTACGGTAAAATTCATATACCGTACGCCACCGGGGAAAGTCAGATTAAATTCAAATAACCGAATTTTGGCACTTGTAATTGTGTACTGTGACAAAAAGTTACCTTACCACCGCATCTTACCGGCGCTTTTTGCCTTGTTCTTCAGTCACGTAGCAACGGCTACGCTCCTTCATCACAAGACAAAAATCTCTCGGCGATATGCGTCCTCAGTATTAACAAATATTGGGGAACCGGATCTAAAAAACGTCGCAACCGGTGAATGATGGTCACGACGCTTTGGATGGAATGAGAATTACTCTTAGTTAGAGTCAGGTTGTGGTTTGATGATAGTTGTGGTAATTTCTTTTTTGTCATCATCGAGGTCAACCACAATCTTATCCCCTGATTTCAAATCAGAATCAATGATTAATTCAGCCAACGGGTCTTCGAGATATTTTTGGATTGCACGCTTGAGAGGGCGGGCACCGAATTGTTGGTCATACCCACGCTCGGCAATAAACTCTTTGGCTTTATCGGTGATTTCAAGCTCATAGTTGAGTTCTTTAACTCTCTTGTAGAAGCCGGCAAGCTCAATGTCGATAATGCTGAAGATAGCCTCTTTGTCGAGTTGGTCAAACATTATGATGTCGTCGATACGATTAAGGAACTCAGGGGCAAAAGCTTTATTAAGAGCTTTTTGGAGTACACCCTGCGAATATTCCTTATCAACTTGCTGAGTAGCAAAGCCTACGCCGGAGCCAAAGTCCTTAAGTTGACGAGTACCGATATTTGAGGTCATGATAATCAGAGTGTTCTTAAAATCGACTCTGCGACCAAGGCTATCGGTCAATCTACCTTCGTCAAGCACTTGAAGCAGAAGGTTGAAAACATCAGGATGGGCTTTCTCAATTTCATCGAGAAGAATCACAGAGTAGGGGCGACGACGCACTTTTTCGGTCAACTGGCCGCCCTCCTCGTAACCAACGTATCCGGGAGGTGCACCAACGAGCCGCGACACGGTGAACTTCTCCATGTATTCGCTCATATCAATGCGGATAAGTGTATCGGCCGAGTCAAAGAGATATTCAGCGAGTTTTTTGGCAAGATGGGTTTTACCAACGCCCGTGGGGCCGAGGAACATGAATGTGCCTATGGGTTTGTTAGGGTCTTTCAGGCCTACACGATTTCGCTGAATGGCTTTAACAATTTTCTCAATGGCGTTGTCTTGGCCTATAATCGCTTCTTTGAGTTTAGGGCCCATCTCTTTGAGGCGCTTACCTTCAGCCTGCGCGATACGTTGCACGGGCACACCTGTCATCATTGCTACGACTTCAGCCACTTTACTGTCATCAACTACCTCGCGATGTTGTTGCAAGGTAGCTTCCCAACGGCTTTTCTCATCGTCAAGTCGAGCGCGGAGTTCTTGCTCCTTGTTACGATAGGTTGCGGCCATCTCAAAATTTTGAGCTTGAGCGGCTTTAACTTTACGATCGCCCGTTTCAATGATTTCTTGCTCGAGTTTTTCAATTTCTTCGGGCACTGCAATGTTAGTTACATGTGCACGGGATCCGGCCTCATCAAGAGCATCGATAGCTTTATCGGGGAAATTACGATCAGATATATAGCGCTCAGTAAGTTTCACACAAGCTTCAAGAGCTTCAGGAGTGTAGGTGACATTATGGTGATCCTCATATTTGTCCTTAATGTTGTTGAGAATCGCGAGAGTTTCATCAGTCGAGGTCGGCTCTACCATCACTTTTTGGAAACGACGTTCGAGAGCACCATCTTTTTCAATATTTTTGCGGTACTCATCGAGAGTGGTGGCTCCGATACATTGAATTTCGCCACGAGCCAAGGCAGGCTTGAGCAAGTTAGCGGCATCCATAGCACCTTGAGGATTACCGGCTCCGACGATAGTGTGAATTTCATCGATAAACAAAATCACATTGTCATTTTTGGACAACTCATTGAGAATCGATTTAAGTCGCTCTTCAAATTGACCACGATATTTGGTACCGGCCACGAGAGAGGCCATGTCAAGCGAAACCACACGTTTGTCAAACAAGATGCGAGATACTTTTCGCTGAACAATGCGCAAAGCCAAGCCCTCAACTATAGCTGATTTACCCACACCGGGCTCACCAATCAACACCGGGTTATTCTTTTTACGACGGCTAAGGACT
>CAMWUH010000059.1 GCA_947177325.1 uncultured Bacteroidales bacterium | reverse complement strand
GACTGATGAAAATTTTGATTTTAACCAATTTACAACCGCAGAGAGTATAAAAGAAATTGTTAAGTAGTTGCTTTAGAAATAATATCGTTTAATTTTAAAAAGTTACTTAATGGTGTTAAACTACATTTGGTTTGCCTTTTTCGCAATTGCCTTTTTGGTAGCTTTGGGCAAAACTATATTTTTAGGCGATTACGGTGTGTGGAGCGAAATCATGTCCGCTTCATTTTCATCGGCCGCGACTGCCTTTGAAATTTCACTCGGCTTAACCGGCATCCTCTCCCTCTGGATGGGATTGATGAAGATAGGCGAAAGGGGAGGAGTAATCCAATTTTTCGGACGATTGATTTCGCCGCTTTTCACGAGGTTGTTTCCCGGGGTGCCTAAGGGTCATCCCGCTATGGGTGCAATTTTTATGAACGTGTCGGCCAACATGCTTGGTCTCGACAATGCCGCCACCCCTATGGGCTTGAAAGCGATGCAGGAATTGCAAACGCTGAATAAAGAAAAAGACCGTGCAACCGATGCAATGATTATGTTTTTGGTGCTTAATGCCTCGGGGCTTTGCTTTATTCCTATATCTATTATGATGTATCGGGCCCAGGCCGGAGCTGCTAACCCTACCGATGTGTTTATGCCCATCCTGTTAGCTACTTTTATCGCAACCCTTACAGGCATCATTGCTCTTTGCATTAAACAGAAGATCAAACTTCTCGATCCTGTGCTGATTTCATGGATTGCAGGGATGGCTGCCGTAGTTGGCGGCACGGTTTGGTTCTTCTCTCATTTGCCCAAAGAGAAGGTTGAATTATATTCATCTTTTATAGCTAACTTCCTCCTTTTTGCAGTGATTATCACTTTTTTGGCTGCCGGAATGCGTAAGCGCATCAACATTTACGATGCCTTTATCGAAGGAGCCAAGGATGGTTTCAAGACTGCGGTGATGATAATCCCCTATTTAGTCGCGATTTTGGTGGCTATTGCAATGTTTCGTGCTTCAGGCGCTATGAATGTTATAACCGATGCAATGATTGGAGCAGTAAATGCAATTGGATTGGACACCGATTGGGTAGAGGCATTGCCAACTGCTATTATGAAACCGCTGAGCGGCTCAGGCTCGCGCGGTATGATGGTTGATTTGATGTCGACTCACGGGGCCGACTCGTTTGTCGCCCGCGTTTCAGCCTCAATTCAAGGCTCTACCGACACTATGTTTTATGTGCTGGCTGTCTATTTCGGAGCGGTCGGTGTTAAACGTACACGTTATGCAGTGCCATACGCACTGTTGGCCGATATAACCGGCTCAGTTGCGGGAGTGATTGCAGCTTACATTTTTTTCAGGTAAAAATTACTGTAATTCAATACAATATGAAAAGGTGTGTTTTTAAACATACCTTTTTTTTAGTTTTTAATCAATCGATTTACTAAATTGCAAAACGGAGTAGAAAAACTCATTCCAACAACTAACCTTAAACACTGTTTTACCATGAAAATCGGCGTACCCAAAGAGATTAAGAACAATGAGAACCGCGTCGGTATGACCCCCGCAGGTGTGAAAGAATTGGTCAATCATGGCCACGAACTTTTCGTGCAAGCCACAGCGGGCATCGGCTCCGGCTTCAGCGATGACGACTATGTTAAGGCAGGTGCTACTATACTGCCCACCATAGAGGATGTCTATGCCGTGGCCGATATGATAGTCAAAGTCAAAGAGCCTATAAAGCCTGAGTATAAGCTGATTAAGAAGAATCAAGTTGTGTTCACTTACTTCCATTTTGCGTGTGATCGCGAACTGACCGACGCTATGCTTGAGTCAGGTGCAGTCTGCATCGCCTACGAAACCGTTCAGCTGCCTGACCGCTCGTTGCCTCTGTTGGTGCCTATGAGTGAGGTGGCCGGCCGCATGTCAATTCAAGAAGGAGCACGCTTTCTGGAACGCCCGCAAGGTGGTAAAGGCAAGTTGCTCGGCGGTGTTCCCGGTGTTCCCCCTGCAAAGGTGCTTATCCTTGGCGCCGGTGTAGTTGGCCGCAATGCCGCTTTAATGGCTGCCGGATTGGGAGCTGATGTAACAATCTGTGACATCTCTCTCCCTACTCTCCGCCACATTGCTGAGGTGATGCCTAAAAATGTCAAAACCCTCTATTCATCACGCCATAACATAGAGCAGCACCTTCCTGATGTTGACCTTGTTATCGGGTCTGTGCTTATACCGGGAGCTAAAGCGCCCCGATTGATTACCCGCGACATGGTTCCTCTGATGCAGAAGGGCACTGTAATGGTTGATGTTGCCATTGACCAGGGCGGCTGCTTCGAGACATCTCACCCCACCAAACACAATGATCCCATCTATGAAGTTGACGGTGTTGTGCATTATGCGGTAGCTAACATTCCCGGCGCTGTTCCTTACACATCCACTCTTGCGCTGACCAACGCCACGTTGCCCTATGCAATCAAGCTTGCCGATATGGGTTGGGTTGAAGCCTGCAAGCGTGATGAGGCTCTTCGTAAAGGTGTTAACATCGTCGACGGTAAAATTGTGTTCCCTGCAGTAGCTGAAGCATTCGATCTTCCCTTAGCTGAGTTGAGACTTTGATTTAGACGTTTCAAATTTGTCTGAATTTTTTAAGTTACATCTTATATTCCCTAATACTTATTGATTTTTTCGTGAGTCGGGTCTGTTGACACGGCTCACTTTTTTTAAATCAGTAGGGGAGGGGAGGGCAGGTCAGGTCAAATCAAATAATCTGACGGTCATTACTCACCCCGACTGCTTCAATCTAATATTCACATCCGTTTTTCAAATCACTAATTATTTTTTTTGCTATTGATTTTTTCAGCAGAATTTTCTATTTTTGTGAGTTATTGTCTAAAAATATTTCAATATATTACAGATAAATGACCACAAGCAAAATCAGATGGATTGCCGAGAATGTCGAGCTTCCGAAACTTGATTACGACAATCTCGAAAAATGGCTTTCAGACGTCGCACAAGCTCATGGAAAACGCTTAGGTAACCTCACCTACATTTTTTGCAATGACGAGCGTATAATCGAAGTAAACAGGCAATTTCTTCAACATGATTACTACACTGACATTATTACTTTTGATGATTGCATAGGTCGGTTGCTTCGCGGCGATATGTTCATCTCGCTTGATACAGTTGCCTCCAATGCTCAATTGGTAGGAGAGACTTACAATCATGAACTTCATCGAGTTATTGTTCACGGTTTGCTCCACCTTTGTGGTATCAATGACAAGGGGCCGGGTGAGCGTGAAATCATGGAAATGCATGAAAATGAAGCTCTTGTATTGCTAAGGGGCTTATAATCAGTTTATTATAATTCAAAATTTAATGATAAAAGATTTCGATGTAATTGTTGTTGGAGCCGGACATGCCGGATGTGAAGCTGCTCATGCAGCGGCGCGCCTGGGTGTCAGCACCCTCCTCATTACAATGGATTTGAATAAGATAGCTCAAATGAGTTGCAACCCTGCCGTTGGCGGTATAGCCAAGGGGCAAATCGTCAGGGAGATAGATGCCTTAGGTGGTATGATGGGAATTGTGACTGATAAGTCTGCTATCCAATTTCGTATGCTCAATCGGTCGAAAGGTCCGGCTATGTGGAGTCCGCGCTCTCAATGCGACCGAATGAAGTTTTCAGCCAATTGGCGTCATATTCTTGAGAATACCGATAATCTCAGGCTCTGGCAAGATAATGTTAGAGAACTCATAATTGAAGATGGTACAGTTAAAGGTGTCATCACTGATATGGATGTCACATTCCTCGCCAAAGCGGTTGTTTTGACCAATGGCACGTTCCTTAATGGTTTGATGCATATCGGTAGGACTAAAATCGAGGGAGGTCGTGTAGCAGAACCCGCTTCCCACGGTCTGAGTGACCAACTGAAAGCTGTCGGATTTACCGTTGAACGGATGAAGACCGGTACTCCTGTACGCATCGATGGAAGGTCAGTAGATTGGTCATTGACCACCCGTCAGGATGGCGATGATGCCGACCCCTCCATTCCTTACCATGGCTTCAGCTATCTTAAGAACGTCCGGCGTGAGTTGCCTCAGTTGCCTTGTCATGTGGTCTATACTAATCCTGAAACCCACGATGTACTCCGCCGAGGTTTGCCTGATTCACCTCTTTATAACGGACAAATTCAAAGTATAGGTCCTCGTTATTGCCCCTCAATCGAAACTAAGATCGTCACCTTTGCCGACAAACAGGAGCACCAACTTTTTCTTGAGCCGGAAGGTGTAGATACGCAAGAGTATTATCTTAACGGTTTCTCATCTTCCCTCCCAATCGACATTCAGCTTGAAGCACTGCGCACAATTCCGGCGTTTAAAAATATCGATGTCTACCGCCCCGGCTATGCAATCGAATATGACTTCTTTGACCCTACACAGCTGAAACATTCTTTGGAGACTAAACTTATCAAGGGTCTGTTTTTCGCAGGACAGATTAACGGTACTACAGGATATGAAGAAGCTGCAGGGCAAGGGTTGGTTGCCGGTGTGAATGCGGCCCTCTATGTAAAGGGCGATGAGCCGTTTATACTCGGAAGAGATGAGGCATATATAGGTGTTCTTATAGATGACCTCGTCACTAAAGGAGTCGATGAGCCTTATCGTATGTTTACGTCACGAGCAGAGTATCGCATACTCTTGCGCCAGGATGATGCCGACCGTCGATTGACTCCTAAGGCATTTGCGATCGGTTTAGCATCCGACGAGCGCATGAATCTGCTTAATGAGAAACTCCGGCTCGAAAATGATTTGATTAAGTTTCTTGAAAAGACTTTGCTTCGCGCCGATGAGGCTAACCAATGGCTTGAGCAAAATGGAGAGACTCCTCTTCAACATAGCCAGAAGCTTTCGCAAATGTTGCTTCGACCAAATCTTACTCTCTTAAAACTGGTCGAAGTTTCAAAACCGCTCTGCCAACAAATAGAGGAACTGCCCGCTGATTTCCGTGCTGAAATTATCGAGGCCGTAGAAATCCAAATCAAATATCGTGGATATATTGACCGAGAGCGCATGGTCGCCGATAAACTCCAGCGGCTTGAGGATGTCAAACTCCGTCCTGATTTCGATTATGATTCTATCAGTTCCATATCGACCGAAGCTCGCCAGAAGCTATCCAGAATTCGTCCGGCTACAGTTGCGCAAGCATCGCGCATACCCGGTGTTTCCCCCTCCGATATAAATATACTTCTGTTGATGTTGGGCAGATAATATAGCCACACAACGATTGCAACGGATATCAAAGTTTGAATTTCTTTGTTTCACGTGGAACATAAATAAATTTCGCAAAATCAATAGTTTAGCCTAAGAAACAAATTACTATATAACCTTTAATAATTATGGAATATATTAAAAAGCACATCAGAGATGTGGTTGACTTCCCTCAAAAGGGAATCGTGTTTAAAGACCTCACTACGGTTTTCAAAGATCCCCGTGCATTGCACATCATTGGCTGGGATCTCTCGCAAATCTATCGCGACAAAGGTGTGACCAAAGTGGTGGGTATTGAATCTCGCGGCTTTATCGGTGGCTCAATCCTGGCCTTTGAATTAGGTGCCGGTTTTGTGCCTGTGCGTAAACCCGGAAAATTGCCTGCCGACACCATCTCGGCTACATACGATAAAGAATATGGCAAAGACACAATCGAAATTCACCGCGATGCCGTCACCTCTGATGATATCGTTGTGCTCCACGACGATGTGCTTGCAACCGGTGGTACAATGCGCGCTGCCTATGAGCTCGTAAAGCAAATGAACCCCAAAAAAATCTATGTCAACTTCATTATTGAACTTTCGCAACTCGGTGGTCGTGCCAATCTGCCTGCCGATGCCGAAGTTACTTCGCTGATCACTTACTAAGACCGCAGTTCTAAGAGCGCAGTACTAAGAACCGGCTCTAAGCGCGCGATTCTCATAGTCGCTTCGACGAAGCTCCGTCAGCTTAGCGCAGCTTCCAAATAATTGATATTGTTTAACAACTAACAGCAGGGTAGTGGCCAAACACGACAAAGACAAATCTCCGCAACTTAAAGAAAAACTCGCTATATTGCCTTCCTCCCCCGGCGTCTACACATATTACGACGCCGAGGGAACGGTTATTTATGTGGGTAAGGCCAAGAATCTGAAGCGCCGTGTAAATTCTTATTTCAATCGCACTCATGATGTGGTGCGCACCAATCTGCTCGTGCGGGCCATTGCTGATATGAGTTATATCGTGGTGCCTACCGAACAGGATGCCCTTAATCTTGAAAATTCAATGATTAAGGAGTATAAGCCGCGCTATAACGTGCTGCTCAAAGATGACAAATCTTACCCCTGGATTTGTGTGACGAAAGAGTTGTATCCGCGAGTGTTTATGACTCGTCAGCGCATTAAGGACGGGTCGAAATATTTCGGGCCTTACACCGATTCAAAGTCGGCCCGCACGGTGCTCAATCTTATCAGCCAGCTCTATCCGTTGCGTACATGCCGGCTCAATATCACCCCCGAATATCTCGCCCGGGGCAAGGGTAGATTATGCCTCGAACATCACATGAAAAAATGTCTCGGCTGCTGCAAGGGGATGATCACTCCTGAAGTTTATGGAGTATATATCGAAAGGGTGAAACAGATTTTGCGCGGCGAGACCAAGGAGCTGATGGACTATCTGCGCGACGAGATGACCCGCGCAGCCGAATCGCTCCGCTTTGAGGAGGCGCAGGTTTATAAAGAGCAATTTCAATTGGTGGAGCGCTACCGGGCTAAGAGTGTAATCGTCAGTCAGGTGCTCGACGATATCGACGTGTTTGGTGTCGACGATGACCAAAAGGTTGTTTATGTAAACTACATGCATCTGAGAAGAGGGGCGGTGGTGCGCTCCGTTACGCTTCAATATCGCCGGCGTCTCGATGAATCCATACCTGAAATTCTTGCCTACGCCATCGCTGAAATCAAGCAAACTTTGGGTGCTGAGTTTGAAGAAATCGTGGTGCCTGAAATTCCGGATGTGGAGATGGAAGGAGTTACATTCACCGTGCCGCAGCGCGGCGACCGCGCCAGACTGCTCGATGTGTCAACCCGCAATGCCCGCCAAGCCAAGATAGATTATCTCAACCACCTTGAAAAAGCCAATCCGGAAGAACGACTTGAGCGCACGCTGAAGCGCATCCAAAGCGACTTCCATCTGAGCGAATTGCCCCGTCATATTGAATGTTTCGATAACTCCAACATTCAAGGGTCAAATCCGGTGGCATCGTGCGTTGTGTTTAAAAACGCCAAACCCTCCAAGAAAGATTATCGCCACTTCAATATCAAAACCGTAGAGGGCCCTAACGACTTCGCCTCGATGAAGGAGGTGCTCACGCGCCGTTACACGCGCCTTATGTCGGAGGGTGAACCTCTGCCGCAGCTAATAGTGGTCGACGGTGGCAAAGGGCAGCTTTCAGCGGCCGTGGAGGCTCTTGAAGAAATAGGGCTGAGGGGCAAAATTGCCATTGTCGGTATTGCCAAGCGATTGGAAGAAATCTATTTCCCGGGCGATTCCGCTCCTCTCTATATCGATAAAAATTCAGAGTCGCTCAAAGTGGTGCAGCATCTTCGTGACGAGGCCCACCGATTTGGTATCACCCATCACCGCAACCGGCGATCGAAGTCGGCCATCACGAGCGAGCTCGACAGCATACCCGGCGTCGGGCCTGCCACGCGCGATTTGCTGCTCCGGCATTTCCGCTCTGTAAAGCGTGTCAGTGAAGCCTCGGTTGATGTTTTGGCAGAGGTGGTTGGCAAAGCCAAAGCAAAGACAATCAGAGAATATTTTACGAAGGGTGAAAATAAAATGTAAATTTTTTACATCGCCTAAATTTTTGTAAATCAAATAAATAAGAAAGATGTCATATAATCTATAACAAAAAAATCAGCCGTTTTACGAACCAAATCGCAATTTGTTGCGTTATAGTTACAAAGACACAACAAAAGCGACAAAGGTCGCATAAAAGTTGTGATTGATTGGTTAAGGTTATAGTTATAAATTTTCTACTTAATTGATTACGAAAATCACCATTGCGTTGGAAGCGACGCAAGATTAAGAGAAAACAAATCGGGAGCCGCCTGAGTAGGTCGCTCCCGATTTGTTTATGTGTAGTTGTGCAATACAAGGGGCAGTCGCAAGACACGGTTGAAAAGTTATAAAACCGAGTAAAGAATTTGTCTTCACATTGAGCTGCGAAGCAGCGATGTTTATGACGAACCGCGGACGCAGTCCGAGGACGTCAAGTCGAAGGAGCCGATGAGTCCACGCTGAAAGTGTGGACGATGTTGTGCATACAAAGAATATCTACCGGTCTCTTTCATATTTAACAACCGCTTTTTCAGATTGTCCCCATATATTATTTCTTCTTATGCTTTGAGGCGAGGTAGGCTTTGACGGTTTCTTCTACACCTCGCTCCAACGGGTAATCGGCGTGGAAGCCGAAATCGCGAATGGCAGGAGTGACATCGGCGTTCCAGTTGCGCTGCTTCATGATGATGTATTTGTCGCGGTTGAGGGTAGAAGTTTTGCCTCGCAATGCCGCCAGTTTCTCAAGTAAAACCGACACGCCGTAGACAACCCACATAGGCAGCTTCAGCGGCAACACCCGGCGGCCTCCCAATTTCTCGGCTACAAGCGAGCGGAACTGTCGTTGAGTGTAGGCTCGGGGCTCTGAAATCAAATAAATTTTTCGGCTGACACCGGCGGCTAAAGCATCAAACATAGCACCCACCAAATCGTCGACGTAGATAAAAGTCAGCAACTGCTTGCGATAGCCCATGCCAACGTCGATATGGCCGTCGATGCTCTTTATCATCATCAGATAATCCTTTTCGCGCGGGCCGTAAACACCCGTTGCGCGGAAAATAATGTAGTCAAAACCGCTGTCATTGATCAGATAATTTTCGGCTTTGATTTTCGACAGACCGTAGCGAGTGTTGGGGTGAGGTTCATCGTCAATGGTTATGGGGCGATAAGTTTTCTCATCGACCGGACCCATAGCGCTCAGCGAACTCATAAACAGAAAACGCTCCGGAACGCGATTAGCCTGTTTCAGAGCCTCGCTGACGTTGACAAGATACTGACAGTTGATAACATCGAAATCATCGAGCCGGCGACATTTCGTAGCCCCGAGGTTGTAGATAACGTAATCCCAGCGCTCGCCCGCAGGGAGAGCATCGGCAATCTGACGTTTGAGCAGTTCGGGCTTGTCGTAGTCGAGGATAAGGAAATTCAGAGCCGGGTCAGTCAGATAAGAGCGAGAAGTGGATTGGCGCACGCCCACGGTAACATCATATCCGCGGCGCAGCCCCTCCGAGGCGATAAATCCGCCGACAAATCCGCCGGCCCCAATTATAAGCAGTCGTTTTTTCATTTGAAATCGGTAATTAAGCTGTTCCCGAATCCGGTCGCAGCATTTAGCAAAAACAAATTTAAATATTTATTTTAACATTGAAAAATCGCGATTCCTTTTCCCCTGAAAAACATTGAATTATTTATAAAAATTTTGCAATATCAAAAATAATCAATAAATTTGCCACGTCAATCCGGATTGACACGACA
>CAMWUH010000058.1 GCA_947177325.1 uncultured Bacteroidales bacterium | reverse complement strand
ACCGGCTCTATATATGCGCAGGGCCGATGGCCGGTTGTGGCCTTAGCTATTGACTGCAAATTTAGCGGTTTTTGCCTTTAAAAAAAGTTAAAAAACAGTTTAATATGATATTTATCATATTTTGATTGCTTGATTATTGGTAATTTTGCACATTCATTGGTGTGCAATGCGCTCTACAAAGCCATTAAGCTCTTTGTAAGGTTTCTATTTTCAAGGCGTTACGCATAACAGCAGTGCGTTATCCGCCTTTTTCATCACTTATAAAAATATTAATCTCTACCCAATAGTAACAATCAGTTTATGAAAAAAACAGTTTTCGGCACAGCTGCCCTCACCCTTGGTGTGGCTGTTTTGGCCCTCTCGTCTTGCTCTAAAAAAGACGACACCGCCGCCCAAATGGCTGCAATGCAGCAGCAAGCTCCGCAAATCGGCACTATGACCGTTGATTATGGCACAATCGACCTCTCTCAAGCCTATTCAGCCACTATCAAAGGTAAAACCGATATCGATGTCCGCCCCCAAGTGTCGGGTTTCATCACTAAAGTTGCCGTCGACGAAGGCCAACACGTCAGCAAAGGCCAAACTCTTTTTATCATCGACCAAGTGCAATTCCAAGCAGCTGTCGACCAGGCTCAGGCCCAGGTCAATGCCGCTCAAACTGCCGTTCGCTCTGCTCAGATGACTGCCGACCAAAAGCAATCGCTTTTCGACAAAAACATCATCTCAGAATACGAAAATCAATTGGCTAAGAACGACCTTGCCACAGCCAAATCTTCATTGGCTACCGCTCAGGCCGCTTTGACCACCGCCAAGAAAAATCTCAGCTACACCGTTGTTACGGCACCATCTTCAGGCGTTGTCGGTTCAATCCCCTTCCGTGAAGGCTCACTCGCAAGCCCTTCTATGGCTCAACCTCTGACCACTATCTCAGATAACTCCGAAGTTTACGCTTACTTCTCTCTGAGCGAGAAAGAACTCCTCGAAATGACTGATAAAGGCGCTAAAACTATCGACGCTCAAATCAAGTCAATGCCCGCAGTGCAGCTACAGCTCGCCGACGGCACAATCTTCCCCGAGCAAGGCCGCATAACAACCGTTTCAGGTGTTATCGGCAACGGTACCGGTGCAGCCACCGCCCGCGCCCTCTTCGACAACCTCAACGGTATGCTCCGCAGTGGCTCTACCGGTCAAGTCCTCATCCCGCTTCATACCGACAGCGCCCTGATCGTGCCCCAGAAAGCTACATTTGAGCTCCAGGGTCGTCGCTTCGTTTATGTAGTAGGTGATTCTAACAAAATCGAATCTATGCCCATTGTCGTTAACCCCATCAACGATGGCAAAAATTTCATCGTTACCGAAGGTCTCAAGAAAGGCGACGTGGTTGCTATCGAAGGCGTAGGCATCAAATTGCAGCCCGGCATGACAATCGTCCCCATCGATGCGGCTCAAGCCGAAGCTCAAGCAGCCGCTATGCAAGCTCAGCAAGCCCAGGCAGCTCAACAAGCTAAATAATCAACCCAAATAGCTATTTCTCCAAGCTCTTACTTCTTCATTCTCCAATTATCCTCAAATGAAACTTGCAACATTCATTAACCGCCCGGTTCTTTCCACGGTTATTTCTATCTTTATCGTGTTGCTCGGTTTGATTGGGTTGACTTCTCTCCCTATCACCCAATACCCCGACATCGCACCTCCTACAATCATGGTGAGCACAACCTACACAGGTGCCAACGCCCAAGCTGTGCTTAACTCTGTGATTGCCCCCTTGGAAGAGTCAATCAACGGTGCTGAAGGTATGACCTACATGGAGTCTACCGCCACCAACACCGGCTCTGCCACAATCAACGTTTACTTCAAGCAAGGTTTTGACCCTGACATGGCTGCCGTTGACGTTCAAAACCGCGTTGCCAAAGCCCAAAACCTTCTCCCCGCCGAAGTAACCAAAGTAGGTGTCATCACTCAAAAACGCCAGACATCAATGCTTATGGGTGTAGCTCTCCGCGAAACCCAGCCCGGCCTGTATGGCGCTGAGTTTATCGACAACTACATGAAAATTAACGTCATCCCCTTGCTCCAGCGTGTCAACGGTGTAGGCGACGTACTCTCTTTCGGTGCCGACTACTCTATGCGAATCTGGCTCAAACCCGACGTTATGGCCCAGTATAGCCTCGTGCCTACTGACATCGCCGCTGTTCTCGCCGACCAAAACCTCGAGGCCGCTCCCGGTGCTTTCGGCGAGCAAGGCAACCAGACATTCCAATACACCCTCAAATATCGCGGCCGTCTTGTTCAGCCCGAGGAATTTGAAAACATTGTTGTGCGCGCAACCCCCGACGGTCAAGTGCTCCGTCTTGGCGACGTTGCCGATATTGAGCTCGGTAAAGTCCAATACGGATTCAGCAACTCGCTCAATGGTGCCACTTCTACAATGGCCATCGTGTTCCAAACCGCAGGCTCTAACGCTACCCAGATTATCAACGACTGTATAGCGGAAGTTGATAAAATGGCCAAAGACCTCCCCCCGGGCCTGCAGTTCGACATCCCGATGAACAACAACGACTTCCTCTATGCCTCTATCCATGAGGTTATCAAAACCCTCATCGAGGCCTTCGTCCTTGTGTTCCTGGTGGTTTACATATTCTTGCAGGATATTCGCTCAACCATCATTCCTGCAATCGCAATCCCCGTGGCCCTGGTCGGTACATTCTTCATGCTGAAAGTCATCGGCTTCTCTATCAACCTTATCACTCTTTCAGCTCTTGTGCTCGCAATCGCCATCGTGGTCGACGACGCCATCGTGGTTGTCGAGGCGGTCCACGCCAAGCTCGATGCCGGTTATAAAAATTCGCGCAAAGCCTCTATCGACGCTATGAATGAAATCGGCTCCGCCATCATCTCCATCACCCTGGTTATGATGTTGGTGTTCATCCCCGTGTCGTTCATGTCAGGCACCTCAGGCGTGTTCTATCAGCAATTCGGTTTGACAATGGCAATCGCCATCGGCTTCTCGGCCATCAACGCCTTGACCCTCTCGCCTGCCCTTTGTGCCGTGTTCCTCAAACCCCACGTAGAGGAGGGTGAAGAGCCCAAAAAGCTCGGTCAGCGCGTATCAGAAGCTATGGGCGAAGCCGCTCGTACAATGAAGCATCAGGCTCGCCGTCGCTTCAGTGTCAATTTCCCCCCGATTCTCACCTTCGTGTTCATTGTTCTTGCCGTTGTGGCAATGGTGCTCGGCTACTACACCGAAGGCGCAGTCCCCTTGCGCATCGCCGCTGTCGTCGTGGCTGTGCTCGCAATCCTCGGCATGTTCTCTCCCCGCTTCCACAAAGGTTTTGAAAAAGGCTTCAACCGACTGCTCAATGTCTATAACGCAGCTACCAAGTTCTTCGTCAACCACAAGATTATTTCATTCCTCTCCGTTGCAGCTTGTGTGCTCGTTCTCGTTTGGTTGATGAAGAAAACTCCCTCAGCTCTCGTTCCTGACGAAGATACCGGTGTAGTTTTCGTAATGGTCGATATGCCTCCCGGTCAAACCCAGGAACGTACCCTTGAAGTCCTCAACCAAGTTGACCAAATCATCCAAGCTACTCCCGGTGTGCGTTACTCTCAGAAAATCGCCGGCTATAGCTTCCTCGCAGGTCAAGGAGCCACCTACGGCACATTCATCGTCAAGCTTAAAGACTGGTCGGAACGTGGCAAAGACGAAGCCAACACCGCCGTTATCGGCCGCATCTACGGCGCCGCCGCCCAGGTGGTTAAAGATGGCCGCGTGGTTGTTTTCGCTCCGCCTATGATTAGCGGTTACTCTGTGACCAACGGTTTTGAAATCAAAATGGAGGATAAAACCGGTGGTGACATCAACACCTTCTTCGGCATTGTTCAGCAATTCCTCGCCAAGCTCAATCAGCAGCCCGAAATCCAGATGGCTTACTCTACTTTCAACCCCACCTTCCCGCAGTATACCATCGACATCGACGCTGCCAAAGCCCAGCAGGCCGGCCTAACCACATCAGGCATTCTCTCTACGCTTCAGGGCTACTACGGCGGTATGTACGTCTCTAACTTCAACCGATTCGGTAAAATCTACCGCGTTATGATGCAAGCCGCTCCCGAGGACCGTGTTTCACCCGAAACCCTCAAGTCAATCAAGGTGCGCAACTCTTCCGGCCAGATGGCTTCTATCGATAACTTCGTGACAATGGAACGTACCTACGGTCCTGACCTTCTCAACCGCTTCAACATGTTCCAGTCAATCTCAGTTACCGGTTCACCCAACCCCGGCTACTCTTCAGGTCAAGCCCTTGCCGCTATCGAGCGTGTCGCCTCTGAAGTGCTCCCCGCCGGCTACGGTTATGAATATTCAGGTATGACTCGCGAGCAGAGCAGCTCATCAGGCTCGCAAACTGCCACTATCTTCGGCCTCTGCTTGCTATTTGTCTACCTTCTCCTCTCGGCACAGTATGAAAGCTACCTTCTCCCCTTTGCCGTTATCTTCTCTATCCCCTTGGGTTTGATGGGCTCTTTCATCTTCGCTCAGATATTTGGCGTCAACAACAACATCTACCTCCAGATCGCCTTGATTATGCTTATCGGCCTTCTGGCTAAGAACGCAATCCTTATCGTTGAGTTTGCTCTCGAACGCCGCCGCACGGGCATGTCAATCGTCGGCGCTGCCATCCAAGGTGCTTCGGCTCGTCTACGACCCATCCTTATGACATCGCTCGCCTTGATTATCGGTCTGTTGCCTATGATGTTTGCCCACGGCGTAGGCGCCAACGGTAACAAAGCCCTCGGTACAGGCGCTATCGGCGGTATGCTTATCGGCATGATTCTCCAGGTTTTGCTCGTGCCCGCACTCTTTGTGGTCTTCCAGAAAATCCAGGAAAAGATTTCTCCCCTCAGTTGGCGCGATACTAACAACGATGCTATCGAAAGCGAAATCGAGCAATACTCCCACTAAGAACCGGCTCTAATTCATTATTCTTCAATTAGTATGAAATTCAACGCTATTTCCCGCAGCCTCGTCGCAGTAGCTCTCGTAGCTACTGCCACAGGTTGCAATATCTATAAGAAATTCGAGATGCCCCAATCCGACGCTCTCCTCGGTGAGTACGTCGAAGCGTGCGAGCAAGAGGTTGACACCACTACTTTCGGCAATCTCCAATGGCAAGAGGTGTTCACTGATCCCGTTTTAGTAGACTATATCAACCGCGCCCTACAGAACAACACTAACCTCGCCAACGCTAAACTCAATATCGACATCGCCCACGCCAACATGCGTGGTGCCCGCCTCAGCTATCTCCCCTCCCTCTCCATAGGTGCACAAGGCGGTGCCTCATCTATCGACAACTCCAAGCTCTCAGGCTGGAACTATACCATCCCATTGACAGCATCTTGGGAGGTCGATATCTTCGGCAAAATCCTCAACAACAAGCGCTCGGCCGAAGCTTCTTATCGCCAGGCCGAGGACTACGCGCAAGCCGTTCGCTCTCAAATAATCGGCGGCGTCGCTAACTGCTATTATTCAATTGCAACCCTCGAAGCTCAGCTCCGCCTCAATCGCGAGACCGCTGAAATATGGCGTGAAAACGTTGAGGTAATGAAAAATTACAAACTCGCCGGTCGCACCAACGAGGCTGCCGTGGTCCAATCTCAGGCCAACTATCTCAGCATCCTCGCCTCTATCACCGACATTGAGAAATCACTCGTCCAGGCCAACAACACTATGGCTCTCCTGCTCAACGTCATGCCTCAGCGTTTTGAAATCTCTCCCGATGTCGAGCTCCTTGTTCCCTCAATGTTCCGTGAAGGTGTGCCTATGCGTGAACTCGCTGCCCGCCCCGATGTCCATGCCGCTGAAGAGGGCCTTGCAATCGCATACTACTCTACTAATCAAGCCCGTGCAGCCTTCTATCCCGGACTTACCATCACCGCCAACTATGGCTTCACAAATTTACTCGGCTCTTTCATTCAAAACCCCGGCACATGGTTTGCCAACCTCGCAGGCCAGTTGGCTGCTCCACTCTTCGCTCGTGGTCAGAACATTGCCCGTCTCGAAGCGGCCAAAGCACGCCAGCAACAGGCACTCAACACCTTTGAATATACTCTCCTGAGTGCCTCCGGTGAAATATCCAACGCCCTGACTGCTTACGAGAAAGCCAACGAGAAAGCCGTATTCCTCACCGAGCAGGTCGACAACCTCAACAAATCGGTTTACTACACCAAAGAGCTCTTCGCAGCAGCCGGCTCAACCTATCTTGAAGTGTTGACCGCCCAATCCAGTCTGCTTTCAGCTCAGATGGCCGAGCTCAACTGTCGCCTTGCAAAAGCCCAAGCCGTCATCAATCTCTACCAATCCCTTGGCGGAGGCCGTTAATCCCGGCATATTCCCCATCTAATATCCCATAAAAGCCCGAAAAGCCGGTTGGCCTTTCGGGCTTTTATGGGATTTGCATTATTTCCTAAACAAACTCCCGATTCTGTCGGGTATGGTAGTGGCAGGCTCCTGTTTTTGAATCGGCTCAAAATGTTAATAAATTGCTTATTTGGAAAATATGCACTAACTTTGTGTTGCAAATATGTAATCAGCTTCGTTAAAGCTGATTTCCATGAAATTCACATGCCATTAGTGGCAACCAATCTCCAACATTTATCATGCGCAAATATATTTTCTCACTCCTCGCTTTAGCATCCTTTGCTGCTATGGCTGAAGCTCCCGCAGCCTACTATCAGTCCTGCATCGGCAAGTCAGGTGCTTCTCTGCTCTCCCAGTTATGCTCCGTTGTAGGCAACCACACCAACGTGGGCTACGATGGCCTTTACGAAGTCTACAAAACCTCCGACGTTTACCCCGACGGGTCCATCTGGGATATGTATTCAACCAAGCATTGGTCATTTTCCTCAAAATGCGGCAACTACTCCAGTGTGGGCGACTGCTACAACCGCGAGCACTCTTTGCCCAAAAGCTGGTTTAAAGAAGCAAGCCCCATGAAGAGCGATGCATTCCATGTTTACCCAACCGACGGAAAAGTCAACGGTCAGCGCTCAAACTACCCCTACGGCGAATGTTCGGGCGGCACAACTCTCTCTGCGCCTTCAGGCATCAAAGCGCTCGGCCGATTGGGCACTTCTACATTTTCAGGCTACTCAGGCAAGGTGTTTGAGCCCGACGATGAATATAAAGGCGACTTAGCACGCACCTACTTCTATATGGCAGCTGCCTACAATGATAAAATCAAAGGGTGGAACAGTGACATGCTCGCCCAAAACTCTTACCCGGTTTTCAATTCCTGGGCAATCAACCTCCTGCTCAAGTGGCATCGCCAAGACCCCGTTTCGCAAAAAGAAATCGAGCGCAACGAGGCTGTTTATGCCCATCAAAACAACCGAAATCCCTTTATCGACCATCCGGAGCTCGCCGAGCACATCTGGGGCGATAAGTTAACTACGGCTTGGAGTGGCAGTGACCAGTCAGAGCCGGTTATCTCGCTTCCTGTCAACAATTCCACAATCGACTTCGGCACTACTGCCACCGGCTACTCCGTTTCACGCTCAATCTCCATCAAAACCATTAACCTGACCGAGCCAATTTCCCTTTCTGTCAGCAACGGTTCGTTCACTCTCTCCACTTCTTCAGTCACTGCCCGCAACGCCAACGCCGGCACCTCCGTTTCAGTAACCGGAAAGGCAACAACCGCCGGCACCACTACAGCCACTCTCACACTCAAATCAGGCGACCTCAAAACTACTGTCACCCTCTCGCTTAAAGCTCTTGACGGACTGCCCGCTCTTGAAGCTACCAATGTTACCGGCGAGAGCTTCACTGCCCGATGGGTTGACCTCGGCATCGACAACACCCTCTCGCTCCAGGTGATGAAAGATGGCACTTGCATCGACGGCTACCCCGTTACAGTCAACTCAGCTCTTGAAGAATATGACGTTGATAATCTTGAACCATTGACCACCTACACTTATCGTCTGCTCAGCTCAACGCTAACCTCTAACACCGTCACAGTCACCACCGCCGAGCTCCTCCCTTCAGCACAGGTTATTTACGATGGCGACATTATTCTCAGTGCTTCCCCCGGCGTGGCCTCAGACCCTGTTGAACTTTACCTCGACATCGAGCACATCGAAGGCAACATAACCCTATCGGTGCCCAAGCCCTTCCAGCTATCTGACAATCATCTTGATTGGGATAACACCCTCGTAATTCTCCCAGGCGAAGACCGTTTCTATCTACGCGTGATGAGTGACTCCGAAGGCGAGTTTGACGGCACCATCAACATCTCGGTCGGCGACTATGTCAACGACGATACCGACATCTTTGCTGTCGTCGCAGACAATTCCATCCCTCGCTTCTTCGAAGACTTTGAAGTGGAGGGCATACACTCAGCTTGCCCGGCTTACTCAACAGGTAACTTCAAAGGCAACGCAACTTCTTGGGCTGTAACTGAAGCCGGATTCCGGAAAACTGACGCCACCCACAACGGCGATGCGGCTCTCTGCCTCAGCAAAAAATCGACATCTTCGTTAACCTCTACCGAACCCAAAAAAGGAGGCATCGGCTCTATCTCTTTCTACGCTCGCAAATGGAACGCAAATGAAGCCGACGCTACTATCGCCGTAGAAACCTCCCCCGACAATTACAACTGGACCAACCACGGCAACGTTACCGTCGATAAAGATTCTTATAATTGCTACACCGTCACTCCAAAGGTCGCCGGCGACCGATATATCCGCCTGCGCCAGACTGCCGGTGCCCGCGCCCTTATCGACGACATCGAGGCAACTCACTACACCACCACCGTTGAATATCTCGACGTTGACTACACATGGGACGCTTACGCCCAATCAGGCGCTCTCATCATTGCTAACAACGGCGACTCTTCACGCCACTTCCTCGTTTACGACGTTGAGGGCAGAGTGCTCGCCAATCGCGATTGTCTCCCCGGAGTGACTACCCTCAGTCTCCCTGCAGGTCTCTACATTGTTGCAACTGACTCAACAGCGCGCCGCGTTGTGGTGCGTTAACCCCCGGCCAATGACACAAACCGGAGCTAAATCATTGCAGTGGATTCGACGCATCGTCTCCACTATCGTAGCGGGCGCCATTACCTTTACGGTAGTGGCTCCCGTTGCTGCAATTACAGCTCGCCTGGGTTGGCTCGATAAGATTCAGCTCATTCCCGCCGCCCTTATCCTCTCCGTTCCCTCGCTCGTTATCATCGCGCTGATAACTGTAATCTTCGGCCGACTATACTGTTCAACCGTTTGCCCTATGGGGTGGATAATCGACGCCGCCGCCAAGCTTCCCCGGCTTACACCCGGATTGGCAGCTCGCAACCGCTATCGCTTCTCTCCGCCTAAAAACCGTTTCCGCCTGATAGCTTTCCTGATTATCGTTGGCTCGGTGTTTACAGGCTCATTGATCATCTTCAAGCTCTTCGCTCCCTATTCTGCTTTCTGCAACATGGTTGAAGGCATCGCCGGACCGTTGACCCGCACCCTTCAGGTGACTGCTGTCGCTGCCATTACCGCCTGGTTAACGCTGTTTGTAGTTGTTGCTCTCTCGGCCTGGCGCGGGCGCGCTCTATGCAACACTATCTGCCCCGTCGGAACTCTGCTCGCCACCTTCGCCCGAAAGCCTCTCCTCCATTTCGACATCAACACCGACCTCTGCACCCATTGTCGCCAATGCGTTGACCG
>CAMWUH010000057.1 GCA_947177325.1 uncultured Bacteroidales bacterium | reverse complement strand
CTACACCCTCGAGTTCGTCTTCAGAGTCAGATCGTTATAAGAGTCAGATTTCGCGTTGCAACTCGGCGCACTCGGCCACCAATCGCTGACTCCACTGCTCAACGGCATCGGAGTCTTTGCGCATCATCCCTTCGCCCGAGCAGGGTACGTCGGCCGCAACTACGTCGGCTATCGCTCCGAGCACCCCTATTTTGCGCCCGTCATTTTCGGTAATAACCACGTTAGGCGCGCCCCATTTGGCAAGATTTTCAATCAAAGCGCCAACGCGCTTATGGTCGTGCTCGTTGGCAATTACCAGAGCGTCATCGCCTAACGCATCAATGGCGGCGGTGGTTTTCCCGCCGGGGGCTGCGCACACGTCAACATAAATCAGGTCGTCGCGCCCTAACTTTTCAGTGATATGCTCAACAACGACAGCCGTCAACATCGACGAAGGGTCTTGCACATAGTAGCGTCCTTGGTGCAGGGCAGGGTCGAGGGTAAAGCGGGGTCGCTCACCCGTGAGGGTAGCGCCTGCTTCGGGAGCCCATTCAACTTCGGCAAGCGACGGATTAGCCCACCCCGTTGTTTTGCGGCGGTTACGGCGAATTCCTATGGCCGGCTCTGTTTCGGTCAAAGCTGCTGCAAGCCCTTGCAGAGCATCACCTCCGCTGAGCGCGCTCAGTTCACTTATGTTATTAATAAAACCTTCAGGTAATTTCATTTTCAACTGTTGATTGGATCCGGTATAGGTTTTGAACCGGCTCTTATTGGCAAAGGTAACAAAAAAAGCCCCCCAACCCAAGCGTTTTCACTCGTAAACTAAAAAAACTGAAAAGTATAGCTCGAAATTTCAAAAAAATCGCTATCTTTGCACCGCAATTCGACCGATAGCCCGTAACGGCTATCCGATACAATGCCAATCGGGGTGTAGCACAGTTGGCAGCGCGCCACGTTCGGGACGTGGAGGTCGGAAGTTCGAGTCTTCTCACCCCGACATACTTGCTATGAATTAGGTAAATGCTTAATTTATAGCAAGTTTTTTATTATAAACAATCGGAATTATAGGTTATAGGAGTTTTGTGATACATGTTGATACACGTGATACACTGATTTCAGGTGCCTGTATCAAACTTGTGTATCATGTATCATGTATCATGTATCATGTATCATGTATCGTGTATCATGTATCATGTATCAAAGCGAGGGTGGGAAAATCATGACCCTACCGCCGAGAGGATGCTATCCGATTCTTTAGGATCAAAAGCGCCTGCAGATGTGTCAGGCCGGCGCGGCGCAGGGGGGAGCCGGCAAACCGGCCATCGAATTGCTCCGGTGTCATCGCGGCAAGTTCGTCGGCAGTGAGGCCTAACACTTCAGGGCGCGCCATCAATCGGTCGATTACCTTTGTCGAGGCTTCAGAATTGTAGGGGCACACATCCTGGCACGTATCGCAGCCAAAAAGGCGCGATCCTTGTTTAACATCCGCAGGCCACTGAAAGTCCGACCCCTCTGCGCGAGGAGCCTCGATTGTCAAATAGGATATGCACCGCCGGGCATCGATTGAGCGCGTAGATGTTATTGCTTTGCCGGGGCAGGCGTCACGGCATCGGCGACAGTCGCCGCATCCATCCTCCACCACCGGAGGCTTGTAGCCGGCCGGCAGAGGTGCGGTGGTCAATATCGTGGCCAAAAAGCAGTAACTCCCAATGCCGGGAATAATTAGCTGAGAGTTACGCCCGATAAACCCCAATCCGGCCTTTTCGGCCCAGTAGCGTTCGCGCAACGGAGCTGAGTCAATCAGCAATCTGCTTTCCGCGCCCTGCTCGTTGAGCCTATGCATCATAGGCCGCAGTTGTCGCCTCAGAGCGTTATGATAGTCGCTGCCGAGGGCATAGCGCGAAATGCCCAGGCACGGTCGCTCGGCCGTGTGATAATTAAATGCGGTTATTATCATTGTTTGCGCTCCTTCAAGCATCAGTCCCGGAGAATTGCGCACCTCGCGGTTGCGCTCCATATAGCCCATTCCGGCCTGCATGCCCGCCTCCAGCCAACTATCATATTGCTTTTGAGCATCGGCATCGACATCGCCTACGGCAACGAACCCTACCGCCGCAGCGCCGGCTTCAAAGGCCAGCACGCGAGCCTCGGCCAAGTCGAGTGGCGCCGGATCAGCGCTTGATTGCCCGCAGCTCATAGTCTTGTTGTTTTAGCCAGCTGATGATTTCCGGAAGAACCGATTTAAGCCGTGGCCACGCTTTCAACGAGTCATGAAACACTATGATCGACCCGTTGCGGGTCAGTCGCTTCACGCGCTCTATGATTTCTTCACACGATTGCGTAGCATCATAGTCCATGCTGACAACGTCGTGCATCACTATCATGTCGTGCCGGCTGATAGCGAACAACTGCCAGGGGAGGATAAACCCGTGTGGGGGACGGAACAAGTTGGTCGCCATCATTTGACGCCCGCGGGTGGCTTCGTCAACGTAGCGACGGTGACGGCAACGGTAGCCGCGGGTGTGGTGTAAGGTGTGATTGCCGACAGCGTGACCCCGTTGCTTTACCATACTGAGCAGCTCGGGGTGTCGCTCCACATTGTCGCCCACCATGAAAAATGTGGCTTTTACACCGTGGGCATCGAGAATGTCGAGCACGGCCGGGGTAACGTCGGGAATCGGCCCATCGTCAAAAGTCAGCCACGCCACTTTCCGGCCGGGAGTCGCATCGGTCGGTTTCAGTCGCCACACAGCTCCCGGAATCGCGGCACGATGAAACCATCGCGGCCGTTCCGAAATCCATTTTCCCAGTCGGCCACCTATCATTCTCAGCCGGCAAGCATTGTCTCGAGGTTGTCGAGGTTAACTCCCATTTGGTCGAGGGTTGCACCGAGTTGCTCCAGGTCGCCTCCGGCATCGTGGTAGTCGTAGAGCATCTGGTAGACGTAGGTGGGGATATATCGCTCGGTGGAGGTGAGGTTCAGGTCGAGCACCGAGGCCTTGCGGCGCGAGCCGGCAGAGGCGAGCTCACGATTGCGACGCTCGATAAGGCTCTGCATATAAGGGAGATATTGGCTGTAGCGCACAATCTCGTTATATATAATGTCGCGACCCTTGGCTGTGGCTTCTTCGTTGCTGAGCATCTCGCCCAGAGCCACATACAGATTGCCTACGCGCTGACCTATCTGAATAGCGAAAGGCGATTGCGACACGGGCAGTTTCTCTTGCATCAGGTTGAGCACGTTCAAAGCCATCGTGAAGCGCTCTTGTGACTTCGCTTCGAGGGCAGCCGCATCTTCGGGGTTCTCTTCGGCGGCGTCGATGTAGTTGATACCCTCGTTATAGAGCGTAGTGGCCAGGTCGAGCAGAGCCGAGCGATGGGTGGTGACCATTCGACGCACGGTTTCGTCGAGATAGAGCGACCCGGGCTTGGCGGTGTCGAGTCCGCCCCAGCGGAATTCGTTCATCACCGTGCGATACATCTTATCGGTTGCTGCCGGCAGGTCATATTGCGACACAGAAGCGTTGTTTATCGGAGTTACCTGATAAGCCAATCCGGTGTTGCGCAAATAAGAGTTGAGGTTGAGATAATACTCATCGGGCACCGTCATGGCGAAATATGTAGGGCGCGACCAGCCGTTTTGGGCGCCGTTGGCAATCATGTCGAGCGATAGCAGATTGCTCAGAGTCACGCTGCGTTGGTTAGAGAGGTCGACGGTGATATAATCGTCGGCCAGAGCTGCTTCGTCAGCCTCGATAACGCCACCTTTAACGGCGTCATCAACCTTGACGGGGATATACATCAGCGGATAGCGCATCGAGCGTATCCCTTTCGGTCCGGCTGCCGCGGGGTTGGTATAGATGTCTTGAAGCGAGGCAAACACATTGACAGGCATCGTTACTGCCGAGTCGGGAGCAACGTAGTTCACTTGCAGGCGGTCGTAGGCATAGTCCTCGGGGCGGGCGGTCATAACGATGTCGGGGGTGTCGTAAGACGGCACTCTCATTTGGTTGGCATACCAGTCGGTCGACAGATAAGCCAGGTTAACCACTCTGACGTCGGTGCGATAGCCCTCCACCTCCTGTGCATACCACAAGGGGAAGGTGTCGTTGTCGCCGTTAGTGAATATAATGCCGTTTTCATCAACCGAAGCCAGATAGTTCATGCCGAAATCGCGAGTGGTGTAGCGGCCTGAACGGTCGTGGTCGTCCCATGTTTGCGACACCACTTGCAGCGGCACAATCAGCCCGACGGCAGCTGCCACCCATGCGGTCAGCCTGCACGTGTTGGCATCGTGGCGCTTATTCTTGCCGGCCAATGCGCGAAGCAGCATCCACAAGCCGTAAACGCCCATACCCACCCAAATGGCAAACGCATAGAACGAGCCGGCAAATGCGTAGTCGCGCTCACGAGGCTGATTCGGCGGCTGATTGAGGTAAAGCACAATCGCAATGCCGGTCATAAAGAAGAGGAAGAACACTACCCAGAATTGCTCAACGCCCTCTTTGCCGCGGACCATCTGCAGGGCAATGCCGAGCAAGCCCATCAGCAACGGGAGCATATAAAACACGTTGTGTCCCTTGTTATCTTTACCCAGATCGTCGGGCAGCAACGACTGGTCGCCCAATCGGGCCGAGTCGAGGAAGTTGAAGCCGGTGATCCAGTTGCCGCGCGAGTCTTCGCCGTTGCCTTGGAGGTCGTTCTGTCGGCCGGCAAAGTTCCACATAAAATAGCGCCAATACATGTGGTTGAGCTGATATGTGAAGAAGTAGCGGAGGTTTTGGCCCAATGAGGGGCGGGGCACCTTCTCCGAGTAAGGCCGGCCGTAGACTTTAAACGGCTCGCCGTTGGCGGTATAGTAGGGGATTACATCGACTTTAGGCAGGCTTTCCATCGACTCTCCGATCCAGCTGAGATAAGCCTCGGGATGGCCGGGCTGAGATGAATACATGCGGGGGAAGAGCATGTTGGGGGTCATGCGATATTTGGGAGCCGGGTCGAGGTGGACGTAGCGGTCAGGCTCGTCGGGTGAGGTCTTGACCACTTTGGCCCATTCGCGCTTGCCGTCGTCGGTGCGATAGTCAATCGAGCCGGTTTCGGGATTGACAATTCCCTCGGGCTGCGATGCAAACGACGGACCGTAGAGCAGCGGAGTTTCGCCATATTGCTCGCGGTTGAGGTAGCCGGCGAGAGCAAACACGTTGTCGGGCGCGTTTTGATTCATCGGCGGATTGGCTGCCGAGCGAATAAGCAGCAAGGCGTAGCTTGAATAGCCGACGAATATCACCAATATGCTCAACACTGCTATCGTCAGCAGGCGGATCGACAATCGACGGCGAATACCGACATACCACACCAACGCACCTGTCAGCACCAACGCTATCAGCCACGACCCTCCGATAAAGGGCATGCCTGAAAGAATTACGGCCACGATAACCGATGTGCGTATTTGCCACGCCGAGCGCTGAGCGTAGAGAGCTTTGACGGCCCATACAAGTGAGGCTACCAGGCAAACGGCATACACCACAACACCCATGTTGTAGCTCATGCCGAGAGTGTTGACGCAGAACAGCTCAAAGCAACCGGCTATTTTGATGAAGCCGGGCACCAGTCCGTAGAGAATCGCCACCACTACAGCTACCGAAGCTGCCAGTGCCAGCAATGACCCTTTGAGCGTAACGTTTTTGGCTTTGCGGAAATATATCACCAGGCCTATGGCAGGGATTGTAAGCAAGTTGAGCAGGTGAACGGCTATCGAGATACCAATGACGTAGGCCAGCAATATAAGATAGCGGTCGCTTTTGGAGGAGTCGGCACGGTTATCCCATTTCAGGATGAGCCAGAACACCAACGCCGTGCAGAACGATGAAAACGCATACACCTCAGCCTCGACAGCCGAAAACCAGAATGTGTCGCTCCAGGCATACATAAGTGCTCCACACAGGCCCGAACCCATCACAATCAACATTTGCGGAGTGGAAAGGTCGGCCGTTGAGCGCCCCACCATCAGTCGGCGCACCAAGTGAGTAATCGTCCAGAAAAGCAGCAAAATCGTGGCAGCCGACAGCAGCGCCGACATGGCGTTGACCGCCACGGCTACATTTGAGGGGTTACCTCCGGCGAAGTTCACGAAGAAGCGAGCCGTAAGCATAAAAATAGGGTTGCCCGGCGGGTGACCTACCTCAAGCTTGTCGGCTTGTGATATAAATTCCGGACAGTCCCAGAAACTGGCGGTAGGCTCTAAAGTGAGCAAATAAGTGACGGCGGCGATGACAAAGCATAGCCAACCTAAAGAGTTATTGATAAGATTGTAGCGTTTAGAAAGCATTTTTTGATGCGGTAAATCGGTTTATTGCGCAAAGTTAGCAAAAATCAGCTCAATAACTTACATAATATATGCCAAAAAAACTAAAAATCGTCGTCGCTTCGAAGGGAAACGTGGCGGTCGTGGCATGCCATAGGTTAGAGAGGAACCTTTTATGTAACCACGTTCAGAACCCGTGAACTGTGTGGAGGCCACGACCCTACGATCGGATGTATTATGGCGGGGGTGTCGGAGGCGAAGGTCCGGGATGTCGTCGGAGGCGAGAGCTGCGCAGCAGCGATGTTTATGTGAAACCGCGGACGCAGTCCGAGGACGTCAAGTAGAAGTAGCCGTGAGTCCACGCTGAAAGTGTGGACGATGTTGCGCAAACAAAGAAAATGCTATATCTTTGTATTTATGAGCAAAGTATTAGCATATTATCACATCGTGTTTTGCACCAAGCAACGAGAAAACACTATAACGCAGCAAAGTAAGAGAGCGCTTTATAAATTTATTTGGGAACTCATCCTGGAATTAAACTGTGGATTAATCAGAATAGGTGGCACAGAAAATCACCTGCAATTATTGATAGAATTGCGCTCTACCGTTGCCCTTTCAGATTTAGTCAAGGAAATTAAGAGCAGATCAAGCGGTTGGCTTAAAGGCAACTCATATTTTCCGAATTTTAAAGGTTGGGCACGCGATTATTTTGCTGCAACAATATCAGGTGAAGCCAAGCAGAGTGTGATTAATTACATCAACAACCAGGAGGAACACCATAAGCAGATAGATTTAGATGCTGAATTTCGAGAGTTTTGCGCTCAAATGTTGTTGGAGGAATATGAGGCTGATAAGATGAGATAGTTGATTGATTCAGCCAACGATTAACTTGCTAATGTGAACTAAACATCGTCCACACTTTCAGCGTGGACTCAACGCTTCTTCTTCCTTGATATCCTCGGACTGCGTCCGCGGTTTGACATAAACGTCGCTGCTTCGCAGCTCAATGTGAAGACAAATTCGTTACTCGTTTTTTTATCATTTCAACCGCCTTTTGCGACTGCCCCCTTTACTGACGCCTCCCCCGCGCTCACGCACGGGGTTTTACAGACCCTCGCCCGCTCCCGCGGGATCCGACGGTTGGCGCTTCGGTAGCCTTATTGGTGCAGACGCCGTCCACTCCCGTGGACTCCCCTTATTAGGTTACTCCTTACCCCGAGCTCACGCACGGGGTTTTACAGATCCTCGCCCGCTCCCGCGGGCTCCGATGGTGTTTACACTAAAGTCTTTCATTTCTTACGGTAGGAATAAAAAATCCCGTTGCCGTGGGGGGCAACGGGATGATTGTGGGGGGTATCTTAGGCTGCATCGGAGTGCAGCACTACGCTATTTTGTTTCCTTGTGGGAAATCAGATTAGCGAACGATTTCTTTAGCTACTTTGTCACCGCGGCGAACGATGTAGAGGCCGGCAGCGGGTTCGTTTACTTGTACACCTTGGAGGTTGTAGTAAACGGGAGCAGCGTTGTTAGAGTCGATTGCGATAGCGTCAACGCTTGAAGATGCACTTGTAAGAGTGATTGTTACGTTTTCGATATCGTTGAAGTCAACTTTTACGTCATATTTACCGGGAGTGATTGTCCAAGAGTGGCAAGCTGAAGCGTTTACATTGTTTTTGTAGGTAACAACGTCAGCAGCAGTACCTGCTACGAGTTCGTCGCCTTCTTTTTCAGCGCCGTAGCGGTTAGCGACAGCATTTAATTCATCCCAATCAGCACCGAGTTTGTCAGAAAGGTTGAAGAAAGAAAGGGTGTTTTCGCCGGTAGCGGGGAATTCAATAGCTTCACCAGTGAATACGTTGCCTTCTTTGGTGAGTTCGATACCTGCAGCTGTGTTCCATGCGCACAAATCGCCGATGATGTAGAGAGCTTCGGGAACTTCAACAACGATGGGGTCGTCGCCACCACCTACGAGTTCAACTTTGATTTTGAGGTTTTTGTGGTCGAAGTAAACGTTGTAAACGTTGCCTTCTGCTTGACCTGCGATAGTCATATTAGCATCTGCGTTACCTGCGCAATCAATCCATTCGTTGAGGGCGAGTTCAGAACCGGTTGAGAACCATACGTCGGCAGAACCTGTCCAGAGTTTGCATTTGAAAGAGCCGGCACCGATAGCAGCGTTCATTTTAACTGCAGTACCGTCAGCAGCAAATTCAGCACCTTCGTCAGATGACCACTCGTTGAAGTCGCCTACTACATTGAGATACCAACCGGTGTAGTCGATTTCAACTTCGCCACCTTCACCGGTTACAGTAAGAACCATAGTTTCGGGGTCGAAAGAGAAGCCGTAAGTACCGGTAGCGATAGCGAAGTTAGTGCCTTCGATTTTGCAATTAAAAGTGCCTGCGCCGGAGATTTCATTAGCGCCGTCAGCAGAAATCCAGTCCATCTGAGAACCGCTTGCGCTGTCGAGAACGCGGATACCGAAGTTAGCGGCATTGCAAGTTACAACAACGTTTTCAGCTTCCCATTTGCCGTTTTTCTCAACGAGAGCGGTGCTTGCCCAAGTTTCGTCAATAGCGAGGTCGCCCCAGATGTCATAAGCTTTCACAACTTCAGAAGCCTGACCGGTGATAAGAAGAGTTTTAGCAGTGGGGTTGAATACGATGTGGGGGTTAGTAATGTTTTCAGAGAGACCGATGTTACCTGAAGAACCACCTACTTGGAGGTTGAAAGGAGTACCGATAGTAAGGTTACCGCTACCGCCGAAGTTAGCAGCGTCGTTTGACCATGTGCCATCATTGATTTTGAAGCCTGAGGTAAGGGAGCCGTTATAATCGAGAACGAAAGTACCGTCACCGTTATCAGAGAATTTGCAGTTAGCTTGTTTGAGTGACCAGCCGTTGAAGCCGCCAATCAGATAGTAGTCAGCGTTAGCAGCGAAGCCAACGAGCATTGCTACGAGAAGAAAGTAAAACTTTTTCATGAGAGATTGATTTGGTTAAGTTAAGATAGTTATAGTTATTGATTAGGTTATTTGCTCTTTGAGGCAGTGTGTTTTCCGAGAGAGCTTCATTTAAGACGATAACAACCTACGCCGTAATTATTACTTTGAGTAACAACGGGGTAGCCTGCTGAAGTCGAAAATATGCTATACGAAGTTAATGGCGGTTAAGGATTGTAAGTTTCGTATCCTTTCGGTTAACTGTCGCAAAGTAAATAGTTTTTTTGTGAAAAAACAACAATAATTGCAAATGTTAACATATTTTAACAATCAACGGTTTCATTTTGCAAGTCCCCGAGCTCACGCATGGGGCTTTACAGACCTTCGCCCGCTCCCGCGGGCTATAAGCTGTGTGGAGGCCACGACCCTACGGCCGGATATATTATGGCTGGGGTGTCGAAGGCGAGAGCTGCGCAGCAGCGATGTTTATGTGAAACCGCGGACGCAGTCCGAGG
>CAMWUH010000056.1 GCA_947177325.1 uncultured Bacteroidales bacterium | reverse complement strand
TTCGAACAAGAGTAATAAATAATCTCCCTTTTACCATTCTCCCTGCCTCATCAATCATTGTGAGGCAGGCGAGAGCAGGGAGGAAAATTAAATCAATCAAAACTAAATCCTATTCCTACTTTATAGTATGAAAAAAATAGCTTTAATTGGCGCGTTGGCTCTCTGCTTGGGTTTCACTTCATGCGACGGCTATGAAGAACCTAATGCCCCGGCACAGTCTAACCCCCAAGATGCCATTCTCGAAGCTAACGGCTTAAGCTTTACCGCAGATGCCACTACCGCTTCTGAGACAGTTGATTTGGCGAAGTTAAATGACGAAGGTCAAGTTATTAAGTTAGCTACCCTCGATTTAACCCAGCCTTTCCCGGCTGACTATGAGCTTAAATTGGTAGCTCAAGTTGCTAAATCTAATGATTTTTCTCCTGTTCAGGAAATCCCATGCGCTATCAACGGCAATTCTGTTGAAATCTCTCCTGACGATATGCAAGGTGCTTTCTTGAAAATCCACGGCAAAGCTCCCGATGCAAAAGACGTTCACGTTCGCTTGGCTGCTTACGCTGTTAACGGTACTTCTGAAGGCCGCATAGGAGATCCCGATTTCTTCTACGGTCCCTTCACAATGCATGTTCTTCCTTTCCCCTCAAACGTAGTTATCGAAGAAGCTTACTACCTTATCGGTACTGCTTGCGATTGGACTATGACCAACGCTATCAAGTTTAACCACGGTGAAGGTTCTCCCTACGACAACCCCGTGTTTACTCTTTCTGTTGATATCACTGCTGACCAAGCAGCTGCAGGCTGGTGGTGGAAAATTGTTCCCGAATCTACATTCGTAACAGGCGACTGGGCCGACGGTCCCAACTCTCAATTCGGTGTTGAAGAAAACGGCGACAACAGCCTCGAAGGTATGCTTATGGCTAAAACTGAAGATTTCGAACCCGGCGCAGGCTGCATCGTTGAAGAAGGCCAATATCTCTTGACTATCAACATGCTCGACGGAACTTACGAATTCACCGAATACGTTCCCTTCCTTTACACTCCCGGTGACTCTAACGGTTGGAACCAAACTGCTTCACAGTTGCTTTTCACTTCTGATGGCGCTCAATATCAAGGCTTCGTTTACTTGACCGGTGGCTTCAAATTCACCAACGCTCCTGACTGGAATCACATCAACTATGGTGACGGTGGCGAAGCAGGTGTTCTCTCTAACGACGGTGGCGCAGGTAACCTTAGCGTTGACGCAGCAGGCCTCTACTACGCTACAGCAAACACCGCTGCTTTGACTTACGCTTTGACTCAAGTTACTACATTTGGTGTAATCGGCGATGCTACCCCCAATGGCTGGGATGCCTCTACCGCTCTTACTCCCTCTGAAGATTTCTTGACTTGGACCGGTGAAATTGACTTCAGTGGTACAGGCGAGTTCAAATTCCGTGCTAACGACGCTTGGGATATTAACCTCGGTGGCGACCTCTCTGACCTTACTCAAGATGGCGCCAACATCGCTACTCCCGGAGCTGGCACTTACGTAGTGACTCTCATGTTCAACGAACTTCCCTACTCAGCTACTGTAGTTAAGAAATAATCTCTTAGCTGAACGCAAATAACCAAGCGGGCCCGCGCATTAAGCGCGAGCCCGCTTTTGTTTTTCAATATTTTTTATGGGATGGGCCAAATAAGCAAATAGGCTAAATAGACCCAATAACTTGACTATGCACAATGTGAAGAATGGGCGTCATAAGTCGGATGTAGGATTTTTCAGGGTCTTAGGCACCAAGACGGTGCAGCCGGCGGTACATGCTCCGCGATAATGCTATAACCTATTGGGGCCTTGCTTTATAAATTCTGATTGAGGTTACAGACCTTCCTGCCGACTCCACAGTGTATACAATTTTCAAGGCACGACAACCCGGGGAACGTTGTGACAGGTCGTGGCCTACTCTGTGACAGGCCTTAATAATAACCGATCAGACGTTATCGTGGATAGAGGGTGAGGGTAGTAGGGATGAGTGTGTTTGTGTCGTGATTGAAGCCGTCGATATCGGGGGAGTAGTAGCGGAGACGGAGAGTGTTGCGTCCTCGCTTCAGCTTGACCGCGGTGGGCAGTGTTTGTCCCTGCAATGTTTGCCAATCGATGTCATGACGCCAATTTTCGGGCGATAGCTGCGGGAATACCAGCAATCGAGGTTCAGAGTCGTTGACTGTCAGCAGTCGCAGAGAGTAGCGGCGATAAGGATTGACTATTCCCTCGCCATTGAGATAAGTGAATGAAAGGTAATAGTCGCCATCGGCTAAAAGGTCAACCTCAAATGTGAGCGAGCTGTTGCGATAGCGGGTTGTTTCAACATGAGTGCGAGCCAATTGCTTGTCGGTCAGTGAGCGGCTCCAGGGGCGCGCAATGTCGGTAACGCCTATGGAAATCGAGTCGGCCGAGAATATGCGAGGTTTTGATGAGAAGCCGCTTATGCCGTTGTCGATTGCAACGAAACTGACAGTCATTGCCGTGGCCGTGGGGTTGAGTGTGTAGTTATCCTTGTCGATTACCTCGTCAATAGCACCGTTGAGATAGAGCAGTGCTGAAGAGCCGTTGGCGCTATGAATAGTTGCGACATAGTTCTTTTCGCTCCAGATAACCTCGGGAGGAGCTACGATAGAGGTTGCGGCTGAAAGATTAGGCGGAGTGTTGGACTCCGGAGCCCCCACGAGGGTGATTGACAAGGTATGGTGCCCCTCAATGTCGGCCGGAAGTGTGTGACTGTCGGTAGCTTCACCATCTATGGCAAAGGTTGAAATGATAGTGCCGTGGCCTTGCAATTCGATGTCGATAACAGCGTTGCGATAAGTAAGGTTATTGAGCCTCCATGTGCCCCCCCACGGTTCAGGCACACACGGATGGAACTGCAGGGTGGATGAGATAGATGTGTCAAGCCCGAAAAGGCCTCTGAGAATGGCTGATTTCAGCGGCAGCGGGTCGTCCGACGGATTGGTGGCTGCCGATGCTGTAAGCATAGCTATGGCTGCGGTAAATGCCTCAATGTTGCCTTGAGCTGATGCAGCAGCGGCCCATTGTGCAGCTACGGCATCGCTGAGTAGCGGTTGCTTGGCAGTCAGCGGGTATAACTGCTCTATGCGATTGGGCAACAGTGGGGTTGACTTAACGGCTGCCGAGGCAATCTCGGGGTGAACGAGATGATCGGTCACGACCGAGGCTACTGCCGAAACATCAACACCGAGGAGCTGAATGGGGTAAGGGGTGGAGTAAAGCAGTCTTGAATATGTGGCTTGGGTGGGGAGCCAGAAGTTGGTGTCGATGGCGTTGGCGATAGAGTCTGCCACGCTTTGGAGGCGTTCAAGCCGGTCGGTGGGTGTGAAAGGGGAGTTGGAGAGATGGCGTAGGAGGGCTAAATGGTCAATGTTGGTGCGGAAGCTGATGGCTGCCGCACAATCGGCGGCTGAAAACCATTGAGGTAGCGAACCTGAGAGCAGATTATCGGGGTCGATGCCTTGGAAGAGTCCGGTGGCATAGTCGCGTGACAAGGCAAAGTCGTTGTCGAGCATCTCTACTGTGGCAGCCACAAGGCGTGAGTCGAGGTCGGCGCGGCCGGTGGTGTTGACTACATCGATTATTGCCGCCAAGGAGCGGGAGCGGGTTTGAACCACCGGATATTGTTTACCCTCAATCCGGGCCGATTTGAGCGAGTCGAGAAGAGTAGTGGCAACAGTCAGGGCGCTGTCGGGGCAGATGAGGGGGTCGGGCGGGAGTAGAATTACGGCGGAGTCGGCGCCTTTTCCGGCAGGGCGGTTGAAAAGGTTGTTTATGAGCCTGAAATCTGACGAGAGCCTGAGCGAGTCGCTGCTCTCCGCCGGTGCAGGCGCTACGATGATTTCCCGGCCATCTACCACAAGCGAGTCGGGCCACAATGTGAATTCCGCACATGAATACAGCGCACCCTCCGGCATCAGTTCTTCCCGCTTGCAAGCTATGGCCAAAGCAGAAATGACCATCAGAAGCAAAATGGATAGTTTAGCTGCCGGAGTTCTCATGCGTTACGGTAAAATAATGTGTAAAGGGGTTATTGATGGTCGGGTGACGGATGTTTAGGCTGGCCTGATTTGTGGGCGGCTTCTTCTTCGGCGTCGTGGCGGTCGTAGGCCTCGACAATTCGTTGCACCAGCGGATGGCGCACAATATCCTTTTTGCCAAACTCAATGCGTCCGATGCCGGGCACATCCTTGAGTATGCGGAGCGCTTGCACCAAGCCCGACTGCACAGAGCGGGGCAGGTCGATTTGCGAGGTATCGCCGGTGATAATCATCTTTGCGCCCATGCCCAAGCGGGTGAGGAACATTTTGATTTGGTGAGTGGTGGTGTTTTGTGCTTCGTCAAGCACAATAACGGCGTCGGAGAGTGTGCGACCGCGCATAAAAGCCAACGGGGCGATTTGGATAACATTGCTCTCCATATATTCCTTTAATTTGGCCGGAGGCACCATATCCTCAAGAGCATCGTAGAGAGGCTGCAAATAGGGGTCGATTTTATCTTTCATGTCGCCGGGTAGGAAACCGAGCTTTTCGCCTGCTTCAACTGCCGGGCGAGAGAGGATGATTTTCTTGGCCTCGCGATTTTTCAGGGCGCGAACGGCCAGTGCAATGGCGATGTAGGTTTTACCGGTGCCGGCCGGACCGAGTGCAAATGTCAAGTCGTTTTTGGCAAATGCCTCCACCATACGCTGCTGATTGGGGTTGCGCCCGGTAATTGGCTTACCGTTGACGCCGTAGATAATTACGTCGTCCATCTTCAGTTGCTTAGGCTCTTCCCCCTTGGCAATGTCGATGATGACATCTTCGGGCAAGCGGTTGAATTTGCAGCAGTAGGCTTCAAGTTCTTTGATTTTCTTTTCAAACTCTGAAGTTTCGTGGTCGTCGCCGATCACTTTGATGACGGAGCCGCGGGCGGCGATGCGCAGCTTGGGAAAGAGATTTTTTATAAGCTGCATATTATTGTTGTTGACGCCGTAGAAGTTAACCGGGTCAGCTTGGTCAATGATTATTATGCGTTCAATCATGGGAAGTTATGAAATAAGAATTAGTGATTAGGGGTGGTGATTAGGAGTTTTCCTGGCGAGTGGACTTAAGGTTGTTAATAAGTGATAGAAATTTGTTATTCAGATTCGGGTAAAGGGGGAAGGTCAAAAACGAAAAGGTCAGGCCCACCCTTGCGCTCGTGGGAGAGAATGGAACGGCGTCGTGCTCTTCCCCATCGGTAGTTCTTGGCTATGCCTGATGCAGTGGCTACGCGATGGCAGGGAACAATGAGAGCAAATGAGTTCCACGCCATTTGATTGCCTACGGCTTGAGCCGCTCCTTTCGACCATCCGGCGGCCACAGCCACCTCGCCGTAACTGATCAGCTCGCCCGGCTGAGTGCTCATGACTGCTTTGTTGACCGCTTTCTCAAAATCGGAGGGGATTGGGCGTACCAATTTCATGTTGGCCGGCAGATGGAATTGCTTGAACGGAGATTTTACATCGTCAATGAATCGGCAACGGATAATAAAATCATTGTAAATCACCAACTCAAGCGTTCCCCATGGCGAGGGAACGAGCAATGTTTTTTCGTGGACCGGGCCTAAAGGATATGGAATGGTTTCAAGCGGTTTGTCCATAATTACTCTTTTTGAAAAATTGAGAAATTGACCGAACCGTAGGCTCGATGTCGCTTTCTCAAAATCGGAGGGGATTGGGCGTACCAATTTCATGTTGGCCGGCAGATGGAATTGCTTGAACGGAGATTTTACATCGTCAATGAATCGGCAACGGATAATAAAATCATTGTAAATCACCAACTCAAGCGTTCCCCATGGCGAGGGAACGAGCAATGTTTTTTCGTGGACCGGGCCTAAAGGATATGGAATGGTTTCAAGCGGTTTGTCCATAATTACTCTTTTTGAAAAATTGAGAAATTGACCGAACCGTAGGCTCGATGTTGCAAGAAACCGGGAAGCCGGCTGAAATCATGCTTTTTGGAGTGTTCGAGAATGAACAGAGAGCCGGGATGCAGCAGGGTGGAATTCAGCACGGCTACGGGGATGTTTTCGAATCCCGGGAGGTCGTAGGGAGGGTCGGCAAACACAATGTCGTAGCTTCGCGAAGCGGCCTCTATAAATTTAAGCGCATCGGTGCGGAGCAGTGTCAGATTGTCGACATTCAGTTGTGAGGCGACCTTCTTGATGAAATTGGCCTGAGTGGCCGCTTTTTCAACAGCTGTCACCGAAGAGCATCCACGCGAGAGAAATTCAAAGGTTATAGCTCCGGTTCCGGCAAAAAGGTCGAGAGCGGCGGGAGCGTCGTCAAAGTCAACCAGGTTTTCAATGACATTGAATATATTTTCGCGGGCAAAGTCGGTGGTTGGGCGAGCGGTTATGTTGGTGGGGACGTCAAAGCGGCGTCGGCCATATTTTCCTCGTATAATTCTCATGGAGTTCAGGATGGGTTAGATGGTTGGGGAGAGATGAGAGGCGAAATCAGCAGGTCAAATTCAATGGTGCCCACTTCGGCTCCGGCGCGGTGCATTTCGGCCGGAAAAACCAGTGGCATCACATAGCCGTGAAATCGTCGGAGGATGGACATGAGCTCGTTGCGCTGAGGTGAGGTGCCGGTGATGTAGATTTCGCCGGGTGCTTCTGGGAGTACAGCTGAGGCTGACAGGGTGTAGAAAGCGGCATCGTCGGGGGTGGCGGCTTCGAAGCGGGTGGCCTGCAGAAGTCTCCCTCCGGCAGCCGAGATGATTTCAATTGAGCCAAGCAAGCTGAAGTTGGCTGTGATTACGGGGGCAGCAGTATTGCATTTGCTTACGCAGTAAGTGGCCATTGGCATGATAGCCGGCATGATTTCGGCGTTGACAAATGTACGTCGCAGGAAGTTGAGAAGGGCAGAGTCAATCTCGGCAACAACGCTGACTTCAGGCGAGGTAAACTTGTTGACAAGCAGTGCGGTGCCCGGCGATGCTTCGCCGTAGGTGGCTTGAAACAGTTGATAAGGGTTGGGTAACTCGGCCGGAAACAGGGCAAATCGTGTGTAGTCAACCAATAGTGTGATGCTGCTCCATTGTTTCTCAATCAGTCCGGGATGATTGTAGATTGATTTCTCAAGCGTTTTAAGGTATTGGCGGGAATTGCCTGAAACGTCTGACTCATTGTTGAGAGTGAAATGAGCCAGCGACTGCTCTTCAAACGGATTAAAGAGCATTATGTGGGTGGCCTTGGGCGAGAGCCTTACAAACAGCTTCACCAGCTCGGGGTGGGGGAGCAGGTTGGAAATGTAGTCGTTGAGAAGTTGGTTCATCGCGTGGCCGGTTTATTGTTTTGTATAAATGGGGGAAAATCAGTGAGGCTCGAAGTTAGCGCACTCGGTTGTTGCGCGACACCGTCTGGCTATTTCGCAGGCCGGTGTTTGTGCTTCTCGTTGAGCCGCCTCTACCGTAGGCATCGGCATTATATGGCTTTCCGGTGAATGGATCGATTTCGAGGTCGTCAGGATTAATTTCATCGTCATCGGTGGGATATTGCTCGCCGGCTTTCAGCTTAGGCTTGTTTTTGGTGATTTCAAGTGGCTTTTGAGCATCCACTGGGAGTTCGTTGATGTTCCAGGCTTGATTGATATCCCAGTTTTTCTTAACGCTGATTTTCTTCGGATAATAATAGACATCTTCAGGGAGCAGATGGGAGGCCATGTTGCCTGTGTCCCATCGGCCGTTATCATTGAAATCAGCCACAGCCCGCAGATAGTAGGTGCCGGGGTCAACGAAATGGAATGTAGCAGTGCCTGTGGCCGGGTCGACGGGCGACGATGCAACCGCCTTATCCTGTGAATTGAGCAGGTCAACAAACATGGCACAGGAGTCAGGCCGCCCGGTCAGAGTTATGTTGAGCGTAGAGTAGTCATCGGGACTCTTGGTGCGAAATTCGCGCTGTATTTTATCGGTGTGCAGACCGTAGATCGACGTGATTGCAGCCGAGTCGGCCGTAAAACGGTAGTTTGTTTCCGGTTGCCATTGATAGTGGATGCTCCAGTCAAGAAGCCGGTTAATGGAGTCGCGTACCAGCATGGGTGGCTCTACGGGATACCATGTTGTGTCAACCTTCACCTCCATGTGTAAGGCAGCCTTATTGATGGAGTCGATCGGCAACGACGACTTAAATCGGAGGGGCTCATCGAGGTCTTGCGTAGAGGACCCTACGGCGTCGAAGCGCATAAACACAGTCTTGGGCTTGCTCAATGAATCAGTCTCCTCCGCTTTCTTTTTGCTCTTTTTCTCGGCAGGGCGGCGATAAGTTAATTTGAGGGTATCGTTGACCCACACAAGGTTGTCGAGTGTGTCGGTGCGTTGATATCGGGCATCAATCAAAATGGTGTCGCGCGAGGCCATTTCAAGCGATTTTAGCCAAAATTTAAGTGAGTCGCCTCCGGCCGAGCGGTCAAGCAATGCCAGCTCGTTAAGGCTTTGACCGGCCTCAGGGCCGTTGATGACAGTGAACTGCGGCATTGAGTCACACGGGGCTCCGAATTGAAATTCAATCGTAGCCGAGTCAGGGCGTGTGTAGCTTTTCAGATACTGCGATAGATAGTTTTCGTTAAACCACGTCAGCAACAGATTGTCGGGGAAATAACGATAGCCGTGGCGCTCAACAATTGAGTCGGTATCGAGCGATGACTTAAGCGTGTCGTTGTAGATGTAAGGCTCGACGCTCGGTGTAATCACTTCGGGATAGAAGGCCACATCTTCCGAACGTCCCCATTTATAGTCGCGATTAACATCGTTAAGCGCAAAAATATGATACGAGCCGTGAGCCAGGTTGTGGATAACGAACTCCCCCTTCTGATTGGTTTTGGCAATGCGGTCAAATGGCAAATTCGTTATTGCCGAGTCATCCAGGCAGGAGTGAACGCCTACCAGTATGCCTTGCGCCGGTTCAAGATTTGAGGCTTGAAACACCTTTCCGGCAATAGCCAGCGAGTCGCGAGTGGCGCCGGTTGAGAAGTCGTAAGTGAAGCCGTCGAGTATATTTCCCTCATTCAGGTCGGCGATAGCATCGGCAAAGTCAATGGTGTAGGTGACGTCGGGAATCAGAGTGTCGCGGAAAGTAACCGATATGTGGCGTCCGTTACCGAAAATAGTTGGCAAGTTTTTCTGCACCGGCGATACTACCACTTTGTTTGCCACGTCATCGAGTTTGATATTTTCGTTGAAGTAGAGGTCGACACGTCGGGGGCTGACGTTGACAGAGCCGGGCATGGGATTGGCGCGCACAAATTCGGGGGGCACTTCATCACGCGGCCCGCCTTCCGGACGGCCAATGCTGGCACAAGCGCCCATGGCAATGAGCACCAATGCGATAGCCAACATGTTGAGCCATTGCTTCATAGGCAAATTGATCTTCTCAAAAGTAGAAATACAGAGGGCGAGTTTTCGGCTGCTTCATGAAGCAACGCGGCATCTCCTTATTTCAGTGGTTGCGGCGCACCCTCCTTCAGTAGTAGCCCTGCGGGGAATCGAACCCCGATCTAAGGTTTAGGAAACCTCCGTTCTATCCGTTGAACTACAAGGCTGTCTGTTATTCATCAGGCAAATGTCCTTTGCTGACAACTAATTTCAGTCAGAACCGCGTTCTCCAGTCATGGTCATAGCCATACCAATTCCATCGCTTTGCCTATCGCAAAGTTAATAAAATAAATCGGTTTTCACAATAAGAGCCGGCTCACTAATATCTGTTAAAGCCGGCACCAATGCTTTCTGTTACTCTTCGGGGAGGCCGGTGGAGGTGACTTCGCCGCAGATGTTGCGGCCGA
>CAMWUH010000055.1 GCA_947177325.1 uncultured Bacteroidales bacterium | reverse complement strand
GCCCAAAGCCACGATTTATCAGACCAACGTTGACTGCGCCCAAAACGTAGCCATCAGCATTGACACTTCAACCGGTCAAATAACTTACTATCCTGACCCTGCCGACATCACCCCCGACTCGGCTCCACTTCAGCTCGACAACGGTTGGTTGCTCGACCGCCAAGGCTCAGCCGGCCCGGGAACCCGCTTTTTGCGTTACACTTACGCCGAGTATGCCGCGCTAACCAAAGTGCCTGCAATCGACGAGCTCAAGGCGGCTATCATCCCCGATGCGCGAGTAACCCTTAGCCAAAAGCTCGACATTACGCTCGCTGAAGCTCTCGCCGACCCCGCTGCCATCACCATCCCCTCAATTCCTCTCCCACCCTCACGCCGGAGATAATTTCAGGGGTTGAAAATAAATACGATAAAAAAGAGTTGCGCATTTGTGGCAACTCTTTTTTATTGGTGTCGGTTGAAACAATTTAAGCGGACAATAAAATTCCCTATAGTAAACCACCGGGCAAGTTTTTGCGTTTATATATTAACAAGATACTATTTTACGCGGCCAATTAACGACCGGATTTCGGAAGTCCTTCGGGCTGTGATGATGCAAGTTAAACCAAGAGCATCAGCGGATGCAGGTTAACTACAATTTTGATTCCTGAAAAACACATCTACATAGAGTCATCTCTGACTTCATTTCCTTTATTTTTGAAAACACACTCTTTCTCCACACCTTTAACTATTTATTACTATGAGATCAGCACTAATTCTATCACTTGCTGCAGCACTGGCAACAACTACCCTATCAGTCAGTTGCACCTCTGACGACCCTATTGCGTCGGGCGACATTAAGGGTAACAGTATCAAATTCGGAGTATCTACCGATTATCTTCGCAGCAGTAAGATGACCGACAATATTCTTAAGGAATTTCATGTTTACGCATATAACAACAATGCCGCCACTCCCTACATCGATAACTTGGCCATTCGCAAAACCGACGGCAATGAGTGGCAATCGACTTCATCGGTATACTGGCCCTCCAACGGATCGCTCTCATTCTACGCTTTCGCTCCAGGTGACCTGGTGGACCATGACCCTCGCGAGCCCAACTACTACGACACATTCGCCGACAGTAACCCGGCTACTACCGATTTGCTCTACGCCGTCAATCGCGATATGACTGCGCCCGGAGCCAAAGTGGGTTTGAATTTCCGTCACGCTCTTTCAAAGGTTGCCGTAAAAATGATGTCGGGCAACTCTAACCTGATTGTCAATGTAAGCAACGTAATAATCAACGGAGTTAATTCACGCGGCAACTTCCACTTCCCTGAAGCTAATACTTCAGACTATCCGGCTCCTGAGAACACAGGCACATGGACTGACCAAAATACGCCGAAAACCCTCGTGTTACATCAAGCAAAATCAGCTGACCAAATCCTCACCCTCTCCTCTACCGCTACTGATTTGGGCGATTTAGGACTCGGCAATCATGGAGCAAAATTCGTTATTCCGCAAACACTAAATCAAACCAACGAAAACGGTAATGAGGCATATATCGGTGTGATGTGCTTGATTTATGACGCCAACACCGGAGAAAAGCTATGGCCTAACGCTAACACATCCGATGAGAATATGGTGAACGGAAGTGCTTTTGGCGATGGTTTGTTGAAGTTTCCCCTTTCAAGCAGTTTGATTTCAGAATGGTATCCCGGCTATCACTACATCTATAACCTGATTATCGACTCTAACGAAGACACCGCCTCTTTAGAGTTTGTGGCTCCCACGGTAGATTCCTACGTTGAAGTGACCTCCACCTACGAATAAATCGTTGAAAAAAAACAGGGTTGGTCGCAACTTCGGGCCAAAGTTGCGACTCAACCGTGATAGTCAATAGTCAATGGATATTGCTTTGCTCATCAGGCTATTTCCTGAAATCCCTGTGCTAATTTCTAAATCAAGCCGGAGAGCAATCAATGTTATTTGATTATTTAGTTTTCTACATTTCGGTTACGGGTTAATTGGTTAAACATAAAAAAGAATTTGTAGCCGACTACAGATTTTTCTTTTGGGTTAATAAATAAGATTGGTTGAAAAGCTTTTCAGTTGCAAAGTTAATATGGCTGAAGGGCCGAAAAATCTCAAAATATCCCCTTTGAGTGAATTTTTTTGAAAAAAACCAAGAGGAGCAGTTTTTGGGGCAACCTCGTCCACCCTTTCAGCATGGACTCATCAGCTATTGGTTGTTTTCGACCCCGGGCCGAGACCCGGGATTTTCGCTACGCAGCTAATTTAATGCTCGGAATGGAAAGATGTGGGAAATACCCTTATTGGGTGGATTTGGAGGAAAGTGGATTTTTGCGTAAATTTGTAGTTACTAATTCAGCAATCGGAAATGACAGATAGTAACAGAAAATTTACGCCCGAAAATCTGACATCGTTCAGCGATCCTGACGATGTATTTGTGTTCGGGAGCAATCTGCAGGGGGCTCACTGCGGCGGGGCGGCCCGTGCGGCCGTCAGATATTTCGGGGCCAAAATGGGTCAGGGAGAAGGTTTACAAGGCCAAAGCTATGCTATCCCTACCATGCAAGGGGGCGTTGAAACCATCAAGCCATACGTTGACCGCTTTATTGACTTTGCGCGAGAGTGTGACCAAAACACATTCTACGTTACGCGCATCGGCTGCGGAATTGCGGGGTTTAAGGATGAGGAAATAGCTCCGCTCTTTGATGAAGCGGCCGACCTTTACAACATAAGGTTACCCCGTTCATTCTACGAAATCATTATGCACAATCGCCGGGCTAAGGAAGCCGAAGCTAAAGCGGGCGGCGCCGCTGACTCTGACAAAAAATGAAGCCGGGATTATTTACTATCTTATTGCTGATAATCTCTAATGTGTTCATGACCTTCGCATGGTATGGTCATTTGAAAATGCAGCAAACCGGATTGTCGCGCGACTGGCCATTGATTGTGGTAATCCTTATATCGTGGGGCATTGCGTTACTGGAGTATCTGTTTATGATACCGGCCAATCGCATAGGCTTTCAGGAAAACGGAGGGCCATATTCGCTGATACAACTGAAGGTTATCCAGGAGGTTGTGTCGCTGACGGTGTTCACGATTATAGCAATGTTTATGTTCTCAGGCCAAAAGTTTCATTGGAACCACGTTGCCGCATTTCTTTGCCTCGTGGGGGCCGTTTATTTCGCCTTCTTACCCTCTAAATAACTCATTAACTTATTGTGAAAGAATTAAAATGCCCGAATTGCGGCCATGTGTTTCGTGTTGACCGCGAAATGTTTCAGTCAATAGCCGAACAAATACGCGATGCAGCGTTTGAGGATGAACTGCAGCAACGCCTTAGTCGCGAAATCAGTCGATTAGAGGCAGAAAACGAAGTCAAACGGCTCAAAGAGGAGTCGAAATTTAAAGCTGAGATTGACTCACGCGACCATAAGCTTGAACTGTCGAAGCAGCAAATTGCTCGGCTTGACAATGACCTGAAGGATGCGAAAAAGCAGATTGATTCGTCGCTTCAGACCGAGCGTCTGAAGGTTGAGGCTGAGCTGAACCGCACAATCACAGCCCACGAGAGTGAAATTGCTGAGCTGAAATCGAAACTTTCAGAGGCCGACAGCCGCAAGAAGATTGCCCTGCTCGAAGCTAAAGGTGAAGCAGAAGCCACTCAACAAAAGCTTGCATTGAGAATCACCACGCTCGAAAACGAGCTCAACACCCAGGCCACTCAGGCTAAACTGCGCGAGGCCGAAATCAACGAGCAACACGCATTGATCGTGCGCCAGAAGGATGAGCAGATAACGTTTTACAAGGATATGAAGGTGCGCCTATCGACCAAAATGATTGGGGAGAGCCTGGAGCAACATTGCGAAACAGTGTTTAAGACAGCGCAACAATTAGGCGCATTTCCATCGGGCGTGCTGACCAAAGATAACGATGCCAGCCGAGGCTCGAAGGGTGACTATATTTATCGCGATTATGACGACGACGGCAACGAGGTTGTGTCAATCATGTTTGAGATGAAAAATGAGGCTGACGCCACGGCAACCAAGCATCGCAACAGTGACTTCTTTGACAAACTGGACCACGACCGCAAGGAGAAGAATTGCGAGTATGCAGTGTTGGTATCGCTGCTTGAGCGTGATAGCGATTTATATAATGCCGGATTGGTTGCGGCTCCGCCACAATATGAAAAAATGTATGTGGTTCGCCCGCAAATGTTTACTTCAATCATTGCTCTGATTTCGCAGACTGCCCGCAAAAACATGGCGCTGATCAGCTCGCTCCGTAATGATTTGGAGATAGCTCGGGCTCAGAGTATCGACGTTACCAACTTTGAGAAAAAACGGGATGAATTTGTTTCAAAATTCGGCAAATTGCTTGAGGACCACGGCAAGCGCCATGAAGAGGCAATTGACGGAATTGACAAGGTAATCGCCAATCTGGAAAAACAAGTTGAGCAGCTGAAAAAGGTCAAGAATGCTTTTGACACTTCCAGAAAAAAACTTGAGCGAGCCAATGAGTCGGCTGAAAACGATTTCACCATCAAAAAGCTCACCCGCGGCAACCCAACGATGAAAGAAAAATTTGAAGAAGCCCGAAAGCTGAACCAACTTGACACGCCAGCTGAAAATGAACCCGTTTGACCAAAGAGATAAGGCCATAGAATTGCTGATGGGCGATGAGGCCGGCTGCGCGGCAGCCGTGTGGGCGCCCGGAAGTGAGGAAGAGCTTCAGGCGGTAGACTTGATGGCAAAGAGAGGCGGTGTTTTGCCTGTTCAAACCCATTCAACAAATGTGGCCGTGGTGACGGAGCCGGGAGGCAGACCTGATGACACCGACGCAGTAATCACTCGTGTGCCGGGACTGGTTATCGGGGTGCTGACAGCAGACTGTGTGCCGATGGTTGTCTATGCGCCCGACATAAGAGCGGTGGCAGCCATTCACGCAGGATGGCGGGGAACGCTCAACGGCATTATAGACAACGTGGTTGACAAACTCGCTGAAATGGGAGCAGACCCGAAGCAAATGAAAGTGGCGTTCGGGCCGTCAATCAGCCGAGAGAGCTATGAGGTAGATTTTGACCTGGCTCAGAAATTTGCTGAAGCCGGATTCGGTGACTGCGTTTATTACCTCGATGAAAAAAACGGAAAACCCCACATAGACCTTCAACAGGTAAATACAATCAGATTTACGAGACGAGGAGTCAGGGGAGATAATATAGCGAAGCACGTAGGTTGCACTTTTGCGAGTGTCGACGCCGACGGCAAGCCACTATATTTCAGTCATCGCCGGAGCCATGGCGCCCCGGCACGCAACTTAACCGCCATAAGCCTTTGCGACTAATATCTTATTATTTTATATTCAACAATGATTGCTCCGCCGACAATAGAAGGACGCTTGCCTTGGGTTGACTACGCCAAGTCGCTTGCTATGCTTATGGTTGTGATAATCCACGTGCACATAACCGAGGGGATTTCGAAAACATTGAGCGCGATGATAATGCCGATGTTTTTCATGATCTCCGGTTATTTGTTTGACTATAACCGCAATCCACGGTTCAAGCCGTTTGCATGGAAACGTACCCGTCAGATTCTGATTCCCTATCTTTTTCTGAATGTGTTGATGCTTGGCGTCTGGGTGATAATGCAAAAGTGGTACCCGGAAGTATATTCGACTGATTCGGATGCATGGAGCCTGAGTAAAGCAATTGGGTTAGCGAGGTCGCCGCGGTTGATTCATGACATACCGTTGTGGGCACTGTTTTGCCTGTATGGCGTAGAACTGGTGTTTTATCCGTTAGGGAGGAAAATGTGGTCAACACTAACGGTAGCAGCAGTGGCACTCGGCGTGTCGGCAGCGATGTTTTATGCGATTCCGACGAGAATGAGCGACATTCCTCTGTCGGTAGGGCAGATAATAACAGCACTCCCCTTCTATGCTTTAGGCCATGCCTATCGGAGGGGCGACAAGAAGGAGCGAATAAGCCGCTATGTTTTCAGCCTTCCGGCCACGTTAATATATATAATCGTGTTTGCGCTGACGGCCCACTACAACGAATATGTCAGTTTCCGATTATGCCGATTCGGGAGCTACCCGCTCTTTTTCTTATCATCAATGAGTGGCTCGCTTGCGGCCATAGCGCTGATGCGCTATCTTGCTCAAGCTATTGGCAGCAACAGCATCATACGGTATATTTCGGACATCACGCTTCTGATTTGCGGACTCCATATTCTGGTTTTTATTATCATAAAGGCAACGTTTTATCTCGGATTCGGGATCAATGAGGAGACTATAACCAAAGGGTGGCCGGGGGTGGCGTTTACGATAGCGGCGTTCGCGATAACGGTATATCCGATTTCATGGATAATTTACCGCTATTTCCGGTCGCTAATCGGTAAATAAAGCAACTTTAGGATAGCCGGAAGCGTTGTAGTAACAAAACAAGATTTATCTATGCGCTACTGGGTATTCACAACTAAACCGGCCCATTTCAAGATGGCCGAAGCACTCGTGCCGGGCGAAACTCTCGACTGGCCATCGTTCTCCCACTTTAAATTTGAGAACGGCGATCAGGTGTTTTTCTATCAGTCAAATCCGGTCAGTCAGCTGATAGCGAAGCTTGAGATAGAGCGAAACGATCTGCCGTTTAGCGAAGCTGACCCACGAAATGACCTGCGCAAATGGCCGCAAACTTTTTCTCGTATTCCCTGGTTGAGATTGAGAGTGCTGCAGGTAGCCCCAATTCCCTTCAAGCCACTGCAACGCGGCTCGCTCTACTACCACACAGAGTTCAAGCCTTCGCCCTATCCCAAGCTGCTCCATGACAACGAAATCGGCTATGTTATGCGTGCCTTTGACGAGGCTGCCGAGTATCAATCTGATCACGAAGAGTCACCCGAAGGTCTAAGCCACAGAGCATTGCAGCGCATCGACGGAGCCGACCTGCTTGTTGCCCTACTCCCCTCTTTAATTGGGGGCACAATTTCAGCTCTAAGCTTCAATCAACTTGACGATCTCATCACAATCACACTCGATAATCCGACCGAGGGTCGATCCCTAATCCTCACTGCTCATGGCATACAGCGCGCAAACTGGCAATATCAACGCTTCGACCATGAAATTTACGGCCTGCGCCTCAACATCGTAGACACATATATAAATCTGCGCATCGACGGAGCCGACCTCGATCTGCTCTCCAATACACTCACTGTTAGACCCAAAGGATAGCAAATTATGGAATTATGGAATGTAACTTTTAACATCTCAGTTCTTGTTTTCTATTTCTTTTTTTAGTAACTTTGCAGCGCTTTCGGTTCATCGTTTAGGCTAATTGCCTACCGATGCTAAGAGGGAACGCAGTGAAAATCTGCGACATTACCCGATGCTGTAAGTCTTGATTACGGCATCGCCGGCAAGAGTCAAATCTCTTGACCACTGGTAAGCAACTCCGGCTCGAAGATGAGAGTCTTAAGGTTGCACGACCGGGAAGGTTGGCGATGTTGAACAGACAAGTCAGAAGACCTGCCGACTGCCATGTTTAATCAGAGGCTGACCGTTTTTGTTTGGCGGCTGTCTCAAATTGATCACGGGATTATGATCAGTCAGTCAGTTTCAAAGGCTTGTCGGCCTGTTTTACGTCTACACGTATTCATATTGCTGCTGATGACTGTCGGCTACCATGCCGCCGGTCATAATTCTTATATACCTGTTGAAACTCTGACCGACTCACTGCTGAATCGACATCCCGGCGACACAGTCGCTCTAACCGAAGTTATCGTAACGGCCGTGGCTCCATTTACTTCCAACCAGACAATCGGACCGTCTCAGATTGAGACTCTTCCGTCCAATAACGTTGCCGATGCACTGAAGTATATGGCGGGAGTACAGATTAAGGACTACGGCGGTCTCGGTGGCCAAAAAACAATAAATGTCAGGTCATTGGGCTCGCAGCATGTCGGAGTGTACCTTGACGGAGTGAGGATAACCAACGTTCAGAATGGCACGGTCGACCTGGGCAAATTCTCTCTGTCCACTTTGGAAAGCGTGTCGCTCTACAACGGCAACAAGACGGAGATGCTTATGACGGCGAGTGAATATGCCTCAGCGTCAACAGTCTATCTGCGCACCCGTCGCCCAGAGCGATCATCTCTCTCGGCGTCTTATACCTACGGCTCATTCAGTTCTCACAAAGCCGACGTTAACCTGTCGTGGAAAAATCATGCCTTTATCGATGCCAACTTCACTCGCTCTAAAGGTAACTATCCATTCAGTTATCACACTGAATACGAAGATACGACCGGCACCCGACGTAATTCCGACATTACTATGTTTAGAGTGGAAGGTTGCGGATTTTATCGCGGTTTCCGACTTCATTCCTACTACTTCAATTCCCGTCGTGGATTGCCCGGTGGAATAGTACGTCGACTTTCCGATCTCTATACCGATGTCGGACGTGAATGGGACAGTAATTTCTTCACTCAGATCACCTATGCGACCGACATTAAAGGCTTTTCTATAAAGGGGATGGTTAAATACGCCAATGACTATCTCCACTATCGCTCAGACTATCCTGAAAATATTGCCGTTCACGCCAACAACCGCTATCGGCAGCAAGATATTTATTCAGCAGCTACGGCAGCTTACCGTTACCGTGACTTCGGGCTGTCGGCTTCGGTCGATTTCCGTTGGGCCGATTTAGTGACTGATGTCAGGAACTACAGCTACGTCTATCGTATCGATACCAAAGCCTCTTTAGCTGCTTACTACTCACACAAAAATCTGTCGCTGACAGCAAATGCGCTTTATACTTCCGTCACCGATCATACTCGCGGAAACACCAACCCCCTCCGACGATTTACCTGGACGGCAATGGGAGCATATCGTTTATCGCAAAATCTTTCGCTTCGTACATTCTATAAATCAGTGTTCAGAGCCCCGACTCTCAACGATCTTTATTATACACTCGTCGGCAACCGCAATCTGCGGCCTGAATTTACCCGACAGCTCAATCTCGGTCTGACCTGGACAACCAATTATATTGACCTTAATTGCGATGCTTACTACAATCGCATTATCGACCGCATCGTTTGTCTACCGCTCAAAGGATCATATCAGTGGACAATGCTCAACTATGGCCTGACAAGATGTCTTGGAATAGATCTGTCGGCCACACTTCATCTTCCCCACAGCTCCCTTCTCGTTACAGCGACTTTTCAAGACGACAGAAACATGACCGACCCGTCGGATGACGCTTACCGTGATTTTATAGCCTACTCCCCAAGATGGTCGCTGACGGGAGTTTATTCGCTTCATCTCGGAGAATTCTACGGATCTCTGTCACATATTTTTGTCGATAAAAGATATTGGACGGCCGAGAACTCCATCGAGCCTCCTCTTTCGCCTTACAACTGCACCGACATTAAGATTGGCTGGCGTCATCGCCTGATCAATCTTGAAGTTGAATGTCAGGATTTGTTTGACATACGCTACGAACTGATACAACGTTGGCCAATGCCCGGCCGACGCTTTGCTGCAACAATTAAAATCAATCTGCAATGAATAAATTTTTGTTAATCTCAATGGCTGCAATCGCTACCTTGGCCTCATGTAGCGAAGAGCCTGACACAACGACCGATAAACCACAACCCGAGCCGCCTGCTCCAATTGTTGTGAAATCAGAAAATCTGATTATCTGCAATGAAGGCAACTGGCAGTCTGACAACGGACAATTATCTTATTGGGACGCATCGACCTCTACTTTGACCAACAAGTGGTTTAGAGAAATCAACGGCTTCAAGCTCGGAGACACCCCTAACGACATTTTGCAAATCAACGATGACTTGATTGCCATTTGCATCAACTGGTCAAATATCATTCAATAT
>CAMWUH010000054.1 GCA_947177325.1 uncultured Bacteroidales bacterium | reverse complement strand
ATTACGATGCTGCCGAATATTTCAATCAGGCTTTGGTTCTTGTCTATGAAGGAGCTGACAAATGACAGACAGAAGCCGGTAAGCAGACAATAAAACATATCAGAGATACCAACACCGATGCCGGTTATGAACGCCGACAAACGGCCGCGGCTTATCGTACGCTGAATCACCAGCATACCTGATGGACCCATCGGAGCTGCAATCAACACTCCGATAATGATGCCGCAGATGAATATTCTGATTAAATTTACCATTTATGCAAAGATAGCAAAATTAAATTATTCCTACAATCAATAGTTCCTCACATTTCTTCTTGAAGCGTCTATGCGGAGAAGTATGAACAACAGCACCGTGAAGCCCCATAGCGATGAACCTCCATAGCTGAAGAAGGGTAGTGGAATACCGATAACAGGACACAGTCCTATAACCATGCCGATGTTTATGCACAAGTGGAGTATCAGATATGATGCCACACAATAGGCATAGACACGCCCGAAGGCCGAGGGCTGACGTTCGGCAATGGCAATCACACGAAGTATCAATATCAAAAACAGCACTATTACAGCTACCGAGCCTACAAATCCTTCCTCCTCGCCAATTGTGCAGAAGATGAAGTCGGTGTGCTGTTCAGGCACATATTTGAGCTTTGTTTGAGTTCCTTCAAGAAATCCTTTCCCTGAAAATCCACCCGACCCGATTGCAATTTTAGCCTGGTTAACGTTGTAACCTGCCTTAAGCGGGTCATCTTCTATACCCAAAGCAACTTTAATTCGCATTTGCTGGTGTGGTTGCAACGCTGAATTAAATACATAGTTAACCGAGAACATAAAGAGTATTGCCACTAAGGCACCGGCCACTATGAACCATAGCTTGATTATTCGTGTCTTCAGATATTCATAAACGCAATATCCCGCTCCGATAATTATGACAGTGATAAAATAAGGTAATCCGGGAACATGCACGCCAACTAATGAAAGCAATACATCGATGAGCAGTGTGGCTCCAAACCACAATCCCAACATTCGGGCAGCATTAGGATGTTTGCTGTGAAAAGCAGCCATCGCAATCATTGTCAGCTCAATGAGCATTAGAATCACGAACTGGCCGGTCGTGGCTCCTAAAATAGCGGTTGCCGTGAATTTTACAGTGACCACAAATGCAACGATTGCAAAAACAAATGCATATAATACCAGGCCGCTCATCCCTTCGCGGTAGAGAACGAAAGCAAGCGAGAGATAGACAAGCGCCGAACCCGTTTCGTTTTGGGCCAGAATCAGCAGAATTGGGGCCACGATAATTGCCCCGGCCTTTACGTAATTGATTTTTGCGGCGTTGAGCGCGAAGTTATATCCGCTAAATAGTTTGGCTAACGCCAGTGCCGTTGCAAATTTGCCGAATTCCGCCGGCTGCAGACTCATCGGCCCTAATACAAGCCATGAATGTGAGCCTTTGATATTCGGTGCTATGAAAATCGTAACCAACAGCAACGCCAACACTCCGAAATAAATCGGGTAGGCGTAAGTCTCATACATACGACTGTCAACCAATAGCAATACCAGTCCTAAGAAGAATGAAAGCCCTATCCATCTGATCTGCTTGCCTGAAAATTCTTCGAAATCAAAAACCGATGCATTGTCAAAATCATAGCTGGCAGCATATATGCTCACAACACCTGCAGCCACGAGCAGCAGATATAGCACGATAACCGACCAATCCAGGTGCTTGAAAATTGACTCTTTAGTGTTTCTTGACTCCACTGTAAATGATTGTATTTGAATTTAACATTCGCTCTTCAAGATATTGACGGGCAGGGGATATTTTGCCATTGAGATATTTCTCGATAACCAGACTGCCGATGGGGACTCCATAGGTTGCGCCGAAACCGGCATTTTCAACATATACGCAAACGGCTATTTTCGGGTCATCGTAGGGGGCAAAACCAATAAAGGCGGAGTGGTCTTTGCCATGAGGGTTCTGCGCCGTACCTGTTTTTCCGGCCACTTCTATATCGGGAAGGTTGGCCAAGCGGCAGGTACCACCCGTGACTGCCATACGCATCCCCTCGGCCACTACATCGTAGTGAGCCTTATCAATTGTCGGGTAGCGCTTTTCGAGCAGCTCGGCCGGCATTACGGTGTCCTCAATCTCCTTTACAACGTGAGGCGTAATGAACCATCCGCGATTTGCAATAGTGGCGCAAACGTTTGCAATCTGCAGCGGGGTGGCCAAAATTTCGCCCTGACCAATGGCAATAGAGATAATGGTGTTGGCACTCCATCGGTTCTCACCATAAATCTTATTGTAGAATTTGGCATTCGGAATAAATCCGCGTCCTTCGCTGGGGAGGTCAACGCCGAGTCGATAGCCATAGCCCATCGACACCAAGTGGAGTTTCCATGTTTCGAATGCATTGGCTACCGAGCCATATTTCTTCTTGTGATTATCAAGCATGGCTTTCAATCCCCAGCAGAAATAGGCGTTGCACGATGTCTGCAAGGCCGGTTTAAGCGGCAGGGGAGAGCCGTGGCCGTGACAGCCAACTTTTAATCCGCCGGAAATAAAACCGTGGTAGCAGGGATATGCTGTTTGAGGGGTGATTATATCTTCCTGAAGCAAAATGAGCCCTTGACCCGGCTTGAAAGTAGAGCCGGGGGGATAAGCGCCCATTAATGCGCGGTCAAAGAGCGGATGGAGCGGGTCGGCATTCAATGCCGCATAGTTTTGTCCGCGAGCGCGTCCGATTAGAGTCGTGGGGTCGTAGGTAGGCGATGAGACCATGGCAAGGATTTCACCGGTCTTAGGCTCAATCGCTACAACTGCCCCGATTTTATTAACCATCAAACTTTCGGCATAGGCCTGAAGATTGATGTCAAGACTCAATTTCAGGTTACGCCCTGATTGAGCCGGAATATCCTTGGTGCCGTCGGCATAGCGCCCTTGAATGCGACCATGGGCGTCGCGAATAAGTATTTCCTGGCCTTTTATGCCGCGGAGATATTCGTCGTAGGAACGCTCTACCCCCAGGTCGCCGATGTAGTCGCCTCGGAAATAATAGGAATCACGTTCAATGTCGGCTTGCGACACCTCTCGGATGTTTCCAAGCACGTTTGCTGCCGCAGTGTAATTATATTGTCGGAGAATGCGTTTTTGGATAAAGAAGCCGGGATATCGGTAGAGCTTTTCTTGAAGCCGACCATAATCAGCGGCCGACAATTGAGTCATCAACACTTGAGGGGTATAGGTGCTGTAGCCCGGCGAGCGTCGCATATCAATTAACCTGTTATCAAATTGCTCACGGGTGATGTTGAGCGTGTTGCAGAAATCAACCGTGTCAAAGGGTTGAACGTCGCGGGGTATCATCATCACATCGTAGGCAGGTTGGTTATAAACCACCAGCTCACCGTTGCGGTCCTTGATAAGGCCGCGTGATGGATATATGGTTTTCTTCAGAAAAGCATTGTTATCGGCTGATTCTTTATAGCGTTCATCATTGATTTGCAGGGAATAAAGCCTGAAAACATAAATCAATGCTATAAGCACAACGAAGCCGCCGATGATGTATTTACGCTTTTCAAGTTTGTAGTCTTTGCGCATATTAAAGAAGAGAGGGCAGCATAAAATCTTATTGCTTGCGACGGCTCAACGAGTCGAGTGCAAGAATAAATAAATATGATAGTATGGTCGAAGCAATAATCTTAATTATCAATCTGAAGAAGTCAAAAAAGGTTAGTGATTCGATTACGAAAAAGAGAATACAGTATAGAAAGGTAAGCGTGAAACTATATTTCAGATATTCGGCCAAGCCAATTGATTTGCTTGAAGGTTCAGGTTCTGACATCTCTTCCTCTCGCGGGAAATATAGCCGGAGTATCGGACGGCGACATGATGCCAGCAACGTGCAGCAAAGTGCGTTCAGGCCTTGAGTGTTGGAAAGTATATCGATTGACAAACCGAGCAGAAAAGCCAAAATCAAACAAACAGTCGTTGGCCAACTCATGGGCATCTTAATGATAAAGTAGATGAACACCAAGGGCAACGCCACTCCAAACAAGCATATTTGATTAAAAACCAATGCTTGTGCAATGGTTAACAATATAAACAGCGATGCAAAAAACAGAATAGTCTTACTCATCGTTTTCGTTGGAATTATCTTCTATCGATTTGATTTCGTCAATATATTTGTTAGAGATGACTCTTACGTTTGAAAGTCGGCTGAAGTCGGTGAGCAGACTGACTCTCAAAGTGAAAAAGTTATCATCTATCGTGCGTTCCGTCGCCTTGACGATGCCAACGGGAATGCCTTCAGGGAACACAGCAGAATAACCTGAGGTAATGATGGTGTCGCCAACATTATAAATGGTGTGGCGGGGTAACTCCTCAAGCAATGCTTCATTATGATTTTTTCCGTCCCACACGAGTGAGCCGAATGCATCGTTGCCCTTTACTTTACACGACAATCGGAAATTTGGGTTAAGAAGCGAAATTACGCGGGCGTAATGGGGAGAAACGAGGTTTACAATTCCGACAACTCCGTTTTGGTCTACTACACCCATTTCCGGCCGAATACTGTCAAGCTCGCCACGGTCAATCGTTATATAGTTGTAGGGGCGAGAGATAGAGTTATTGATAACCTTTGCTATGATAAAGTCGTAGGGTTGCAGTGGCTCGATGAGCTTCATCGTGTCGGCATACACCGCCTCGGCATATCGGTCAATTTCATTTCTCAGTCTGATAACTTCGGCTTCAAGCGATGCGTTTCGCCGTTGTAAATCGGCGTTAATCGATTTCAATCCGAAATATCCGTTAATTTCAGATGACAGTTCGTAAACACCTGTACCAATTCGTCCGGCCGACGAGAGATAGAGATGGTGATGCCAAGGATTATGTTCGCATAACAACACAAGGCTGATTGTAACGAGAATTACAAAAACAAACCAACTGCTATATCTAACTATGAAATCAATTAAGTTGCGCACAATTGACTATTGATTTAACGAAATCACAACGCTTATTAAATAGCTAAAATAGCTAATTAAGCTCGGGAGCCAAATCAGCTATTATAGCTACATAAACGATGGTTACTCGTTGATGGAATTTTATCTAATGAGGAACGAGAAGTTAGCGATGTTTTTCAAAGCTACGGCTGTACCTTTAGCTACTGCTTTCAAGGGATCTTCGGCAACGTGGAATTGGATACCGATTTTATCAGTCAATCGTTTGTCCAGACCACGGAGGAGAGCGCCACCACCGGCAAGCCAGATGCCATTATGAACGATGTCGGCATACAATTCCGGGGGAGTAGCCTCGAGAGCACCTAACACTGCGGTCTCAATTTTTGAGATAGATTTTTCAATACAGTGGGAGATTTCTTGATATGACACCGGGATTTCCATTGGCAACGCAGTCATTTGATTGGGGCCGTGAACAATATAATCTTCCGGCGGATTTTCCAATTCGGTCAATGCTGAACCAACGTGAAGCTTGATTTGCTCGGCTGTGCGCAAACCTACTCTGACGTTATGGGCACGACGCATGTGGTTTTGAATGTCGTCAGTAAGGTCATCGCCGGCAATAGAGATTGACTTGTTTGATACGATGCCACCGAGTGAAATTACGGCAATTTCGGTTGTGCCACCGCCTATGTCAACGATCATGTTACCTTCAGCAGCTGTAACGTCAAGGCCAATGCCGAGAGCGGCTGCCATGGGTTCGTAAATCATAAACACGTCACGACCGTTGGCATGCTCGGAAGAGTCGCGAACCGCACGAATTTCCACTTCAGTTGAGCCTGAGGGGATGCCTACTACCATTCGCAGAGAGGGTGAGAACCAATTGCTCTTCGAGGAGGCTTTTTTCACCAGACCCCTGATCATCAGCTCGGCTGCGTTAAAGTCGGCAATCACACCCTTACGCAAGGGACGGACAGTGCGGATATTTTCGGGTTCTTTCCCATCCATCATTTGTGCTTCTTTACCAACGGCAATGAGTTTGTCAGTGCGTCGGTCGAGAGCCACGATAGAGGGCTCGTCGATAACGATTTTATCGTTGTGGATAATGATAGTGTTGGCCGTTCCAAGGTCAATAGCTATCTCTTTTGTTAAGCTGAATAAGCGCATTTTTTATAAAAGTAAGTAGTAAATGCTATGACTTTGACAAGTATTTGAAAATCTAATAACCGTGATTTTCAATCAACACCTGTCATATTTATTTTTTAATGTTTGAAATGACGGAAACCGGTAGTTACCATGGCCATGCCGTTGGCGTCGCAGAATTCAACTGATTCGTTGTCGCGAATTGAGCCACCCGGATGAATAACGGCTTTTATACCGGCTGCATGAGCAATTTCAACGCAATCGGCAAAGGGGAAGAATGCATCGGAAGCCATTACAGCTCCGTTGAGGTCAAAGCCAAATGATTGTGCTTTTGCAACCGCTTGACGCAGGGCATCAACGCGTGAAGTCTGGCCGACACCCGAAGCTAAAAGCTGACCGTTTTTGGCTAAAACGATTGCATTGCTCTTTGAGTTCTTGACGATTTTGTTTGCGAACAAAAGGTCGTCGACTTCAGCGGCAGTTGGAGCTACTTTGGTTACGACTTTAAGATCAGCGGGAGTTTCGATTTTTAAATCGCGGTCTTGCACCAATGCGCCGTTAAGCACCGAGCGGAATTGCTTGGTAGTGGCAACGGGAGCTTTCTGAAGCAGAATGATGCGATTTTTCTTTTGCTTAAGAACTTCGAGAGCATCCTCGGCATAGTCGGGAGCGATGATAACTTCGAAGAAGATTTTGTTGATTTCTTCAGCAGTAGCTTTATCAATTGCGCGGTTTGCAATCAGAACACCGCCAAAAGCTGAAACGGGGTCGCCGGCTAAAGCGTCGGTCCATGCTTGCAAAATGGTGGGTCGGGTAGCGAGGCCACAGGCATTGTTGTGCTTGAGCACGGCAAATGTAGGCTCGGTAAATTCAGCACACAATGAGCAGGCGGCATCAATATCGAGCAGGTTGTTGTAAGAAATTTCCTTACCGTGGAGCTGATCGAATATTTCGTTGAAATCACCGAAGAACGCGCCGGCTTGATGAGGGTTTTCGCCATAACGCATAGGCTTGCTGCCATCAATCGCAATACGCAGGCCAGAATGAGAGTCGCGATCAAAGTAGTTGAAGATAGCGCTGTCGTAAGCTGACGACACGCCGAAAGCTTCTTTTGCGAAGAAGTAGCGTTGGTCGAGTGATGACTGAGCGCCATTGGCTTCAAGCAGTTCGCGGAGAGGGGTATATTGAGCCTTGGAGGCTACGATAATAACATCGGCATAATTTTTAGCGGCAGCGCGGATTAATGAGATACCGCCTATGTCGATTTTTTCGATGATATCTTCATTGGAAGCGCCTGAAGCGACTGTGTCGACAAAGGGGTAGAGATCGACAATGACGAGGTCGATTTCAGGGATTTCGTATTGAGCTATTTGATTGCGGTCGCCTTCGTTTTCGCGACGATTGAGAATGCCGCCAAACACTTTGGGATGGAGCGTTTTAACTCGGCCTCCTAATATTGAGGGATAACCGGTGAGGTCTTCAACAGCCTGACATTCAAAGCCAAGGCTTTCAATAAATGATTTAGTGCCACCGGTTGAAAGGAATTTTACGCCATTTTCATTGAGCAGACGAATGATTGTATCGAGCCCGTCTTTGTGATAAACTGAAATGAGGGCCGTTTTAATTTTTTTTACGTCAGACATTACTGCTTTATTTACGTGATTGTTTTGGTTGTGAAAAAATTATTTGCAAAGTTACGATAATTTTAGATTATATTAAAGTTGTGATTACTAAAATTTCAAAAAAATGTGTGTTTTTAATATGTAGGTAAACAAATGCAATGATGACATGGAAATGTTGCGGTGCATTGCCGCTACAATTTTAGGAAGAAACTTAGACCGGTTCCTCAATATTTGTTAATAGTGAGGCGGTCAAGCGTTATGCAGATATGTTCGCGCAGTGAGGGAGCAATGCGGTTGCATTGTGACCGAAACAAGCGGGCGCAGATGCATGACGATTGGCCGGGGCAATGGTAACTCATGCCACGGATAAGTAAGAATAATGATGGGTACGGATTTCTTACCACCGCATCTCACCGGCGCTTTTCACCTTGTTCTTCAGTCACGTAGCTACGGTTACGCTCCTTCATCATAAGTCAAAAATCTCTCGACGATATGCGTCCTCAGCATTAGCAAATATTGGAGAACCGGGTCTTAAGAACAAAAGAGGCAATGGAGTTGTTAATTTTATAGACAAAGTTGAATATAAATCAAATACTACAAAAAATGAAAAATACAGTTATAATCTACGGGTCAACCACCGGCACAACAGAAAATGTGGCCCACAAACTTGCCAAGTTTATGGGAGTTGACGAAAAGGATGTAGTCGATGTAAAGAACATAGCTCCTTCGCAATTAGGTAACTACGACAATATTATCGCCGGATCAAGCACATGGGGTAGCGGTGAGCTGCAAGATGATTGGTTTGATTTCGTTGACGGACTTAAAGCCCTTGACTTGCCGGGGAAGAAAGTGGCGATTTTCGGATGCGGCGATGAAACTATGGGCGACACATTTTGTGGTGCAGTCGCTACTCTCTACGAAGCTTTTAAATCAACCGGTGCCACTATGGTCGGAGCATTTGATATAGTAGGCTATGACGTAACGTCAACTCCGGCTGAGATCGATGGAACAATCGTCGGATTGCTCCTTGATGAAGTAAATCATCCTGAAGCTACTGATTTAAGATTGCGCAAATGGGCTCAATTGTTAACCGATGAGTTTGCCAAATAGGCAATTTTATCCTAAATTTACTTAAATCAGGGCAATTACCAATATTTTATTTTGTGGTTAACGTTGATTATTGTAATTTTGTGAATATATTGAAGAATATACCACAAATAAATGATTACAAAGATAATTGACGAAAAATTGATAAAGCAATTGTTAGCCTTCGTTGAAGAGTCTGACAAAATTGTGATTACCTGCCATATAGCCCCCGACGGTGATGCAATGGGTTCATCGTTGGGGCTTGCTTATGTATTGGAGCAACTTGGGAAAACGGTGAAAGTTATTACTCCCGACGTTCCTCCCAAACATTTGATGTTTCTGCCCGGAGCGAAAGAAATTATTCCGTTCAGCAAATATGAAGATTTTGCCAAAAAGCTTTGTGAGAAGGCCGATTTGATTTTTGCGTTGGATTATAATGCAATTCACCGTGTTGACAGGCTAGGTCCCTCTATTGAGTCATCAAAAGCCAAAAAGGTTATGATTGACCACCATGAAGGTCCGGAGCCATTCTGCGATTTGACAATATCATATCCCGAGGTTTCGTCAACTTCGATGCTTATTTTCAGAGTATTGACACGGATGGCACTGTTTCCGTTGATAGACAAAACAGCCGGTACATGCATCTTGACCGGAATGATGACCGATACGGGCAATTTCTCTTACAACTGTGCTGATCCCGATTTATATATAGTGGAAAGCGAGCTTATCAAGAAAGGTGTTGATAAGGTGGCTATATATAATAAGGTGTACAATGAGGCATCGGCCGATGAAATCAGGTTGAATTCATTTGCCTTGGCAGAAAAAATGAAGCTTTATCCTGCGCAAGGAGTTGCGGTCATTGACCTTACCCGGGCTGAACTTAACCGATATAATTATCAGAAAGGTTACACCGAGGGACTCGTAAATCAGCCCCTCAGAATCCCGAACATTACATATTCATTCTATCTTCGAGAGGAAACCGATTTCATAAAGGTTTCAGCTCGCTCGAAAGGACATTTTGCTGTTAATGACATTTGTGCCCGTCACTTTGGCGGCGGCGGTCATTTAAATGCGGCCGGGGGCGAATTTCATGGCACAATGG
>CAMWUH010000053.1 GCA_947177325.1 uncultured Bacteroidales bacterium | reverse complement strand
CACACCCGCTTCCCCTATATGCCGAGCTGCCGTCGCCCCCGCGACGGCGGCTCGCTGCTTTGTTATTGACCATCAATCCGTACCGCCAATAACGCTATCTCCCTGCTGCTCTTGCCCCCAAAATATAAATCTTTGAGGGAAATAGCGAGAAAAACGGCTGAAATGTGGGAAAATTGAAACTTCTTTTGTATATTTGCAAGCTGAAAAGTAGGCCAATAAGCGCTATTTTCCCTCTTTTTGCTCCTTAACCTGCTAATTCCTAACGAATTAGAGGGGCAAAACAGAGCAAATTGCTATTGCCTGTTTATCAACCACCAATCAAAACAACTCTCCCGAGTCGACCTCAAAATCGGCTCACCACCAATCAATAAATTAATTAACCGTTAAATATTTTACAATCAATCACATGCAAAGCAAAGGAACATTGGGCAGCCTCGTAGCCGGAATCATTGCGATTTTTCTGGTAGCCATCTGCCTCTTCTACCTTTCGTTCACCTTAGTTTCGCGTCACCATGAAACTAAAGCTGAAGTCTATGCCGTTGAAATCGCCGGCACAGGCAACGAAAATTCCGATTCATTCAATCAAGCCAAAAAACACTACATCGACTCTATCAGCCAGGAAAAGGTGTGGTTAGGTTACACTTTCAACGAAGTACAACGCTGGGGAGTAGGTCTCGGCTTGGACTTGAAGGGCGGTATGAGCGTTATCCTTCAAGTGTCTATGCCCGATATGCTCCGCTCGCTTGCAACTACCGACAACAAAGATGAAGACTTCAATCGCGCCATCGCCGTTGCCGATTCAGTTACATCGATTCCCGGCAGCAACGCTGATTATATCAAGACATTCATCGATACTTATCGCCAAGCTCGCCCCAACAAAGACTTCTCTACTCTCTTTGAAGGCAAAGTGAAAAAAGGCGCTACCAACGAAGAAGTTATCAGCGCCCTCAAAGGCTACGTTAAAGACATCGTTGACAACTCGGCTACCAACGTGCTTCGTAAACGTATTGACGCTTATGGCGTTGTGTCACCCAATATCCAAGTGCTTCAAGGCAAAGACGGCCAAATTCTTCTCGAGCTCCCCGGTGTTAAAGAACCCGAGCGCGTAGCCGAGCTCCTCCAGCGCTCTGCCAACTTGGAATTCTTTGTTACTTACCGCGACCTCTTCGGCGCTGAAGTGCTCACCCCTGTCAACAACCTTGAAAATCAACTTCAAGCCGAAGGTCAAACCCTCACCGGTTTAGCCTACACCCTCGTTCCTGCAACTGACGAACGCGGTAACTTCACCGGCAAATATGTTGATGCTCAGAAAGGTTTCTCGCCCCGCAACCCCTCTCTCGGCTACTACAACGTTAACGATACGGCTAAAGTCAACGCTATCCTTAACTCATCGGCAGCGAAATCCAACCTCCGTTCACAAACAGTGTTCCGCTGGGCCCACAAACCCGAAACCGTTAACAAATCCAACTACTTCGAGCTCTATGCCCTTAAGAGCAAAGGTGGCCAGGCAAGCATGGACGGCACCAACATCACCAATGCCGTTTCTGACTACGACTCCAACCGCCACATGAACGTGGTTTCAATGGAAATGAACAATGCCGGCGCTAAAAAATGGGCTTCAATCACAGGCGAAGAAATCGGCTATCCCGTAGCTATCGTCCTCGACGATGAAGTTTATTCAGCTCCTAACGTTAACCAACAAATCACCGGTGGACGCTCTGAAATTTCAGGCAACTTCGACGTGCAAGAAGCCAAAGACTTGGCCAATGTGCTCAAGAGCGGTAACATGACTGCCAAAGTAACCATCATCAGCCAAATGGTTATCGGTCCGTCGCTCGGTCAGAAAGCTATCAACGACGGTATCAAATCATTCATCGTTGCATTGGTGCTCCTGATGATTCTGATGATGCTTTACTACGGCGTTATCCCCGGCTTGATTGCCAACTTGGGCTTGGTGCTCAACCTTTTCTTCACCTTCGGTATCCTTGCATCGTTCCAGGCAGTGTTGACCCTCTCGGGTATAGCCGGTATCGTGCTCGCCTTGGGTATGGCCGTCGACGCTAACGTGCTTATTTTCGAGCGCGCCAAAGAGGAAATTCGTGCCGGCAAAAATGCCCGCACCGCCATCCAAGAAGGTTACAGCAACGCATTCTCTGCAATCTTCGACTCTAACTTGACATCAATCATTACAGGTGTTATCCTGTTGCTCTACGGCACCGGCCCCATCAAAGGCTTCGCCACCACACTTATCATCGGTATCGTCTGCTCATTCTTCACCGCAGTTTACCTGACCCGCATCGTGTTCATCGTTTGCGCCAAGAAAAAAGCATTCGAAAACCTCACTTTCTCAACTCCCCTCTCACGCAAAACATTCGTTAACTCCAACTTCAACTTCATCGCTAAGTCAAAAGGCGTGGCAGTTATCATCGGCCTCTTTATCGTTGGCGTTATCGTTTCGCTCTTCGCTCGCGGCTTGAACCAAGGTATCGACTTCTCTGGTGGTCGTAACTACGTGGTTCAATTCGACAAACCCGTCAACACTGAAGAAATTCGCGCCGCTTTGGCCAACGAATTTGGCGACGCCTCAGTTTCAGTTATCACAATTGACTCTTCCGACAAGGTGCGCGTGTCAACCAACTACAAAATTCGCGACAACGCCCCCACCGTTGATGCTGAAATCCAAGGTATTCTCTACAACGTCCTCAATCAGTTCAACAACAATAAACTGACCCAGGCCGACTTCTCTACCGCCAATGAAAATGCCGGTATCATCTCATCTCAGAAAGTAGGCCCGACAGTTGCCGACGATATGCGTCGCGACGCTTACATCGCTGTTACCTTGTCGTTGATTGCAATGTTCCTCTACATCCTTATCCGTTTCCGCAACATTGCTTTCTCTCTCGGCGCATTGGCAGCCGTAGCGTTCACTGCATTCTCTATCATCGGCTTCTACTCGTTCTTCTATGGCTTGTTCCCCTTCGCTATGGAAATCGACCAGTCGTTTATCGCTGCAATCCTTACCGTTATCGGTTATCAGATTAACGATACCGTGGTTGTGTTTGACCGTGTTCGCGAAAACACTGCCCTCTATCCCAAGAAGAGCTTCTACGACACCATCAACTCCTCAATCAACCAGACTTTGGGTCGTACAATCATGACCTCAGGCTCTACCCTCTTGGTATTGCTCTCAATCTTCTGCCTCGGTGGCGACACTCTCCGCTCATTCGTCTTCGCTATGATTTGGGGTGTTATCATCGGTACATTGGCAACAATGTTCATTGCTTCGCCGGTTGCTTATCTCACCGACCGTCGCCGCAAAAAAGCAGTTAAAGCATAACGATTATCTCCAACGCTTCCAAGCGTTTATCCACTCATAATGTCAACCCTGCTTGGTAAACCGCCCGGCAGGGTTGATTGTTATTAACCTGACATCCGTTATCCGATAAATCCTGAAATAATATGCAACGCATCGCCATCATCGGAGCCGGCAACATGGGCTCGACAATTGCCCGCGGCTTTCTCTCGCAAGACAATATCTTACTAACCTTGGCCAACCGGTCTGTCCAAAGGCTGCAAAAGTTTGAAAACCTTATCGAAAACAGCGCCATGTCCGGCCGGCTGATATGCACACCCGATATTGCTGATTCAGTCAAAGGCGCAGATATAGTCATATTAGCCGTCAAGCCGTGGGCCATCGAAGATGTTATCGGCAAAATCAAACCCTGTCTGAACAAAAACGCGATAATAATCTCAGTGGCCGCCGGCATTGGTTTGGCTCAACTCGAGGATATGCTCGGTGGAAAGTACAGCGGCATTGTTTATATGATTCCCAACACAGCCATTCAAGTTAACCGTGGCATGTCGTTCGCTGCCGAAACCGGATTGTCAGCCAAAAATCATGAAACGTTAGCAGCCCTCTTTGAGCCTATGACCCGACTGGAATTTATCGACGAGAGCAAAATGGGCGCCGTCACTGCCCTCTGCTCTTGCGGCATTGCCTATGTCTACAAATTCATAGCGGCAGCCGCCCAAGCCGGTGTAGAGCTCGGCCTCCCCTACAATGATGCCGTCGACTACTTCACAGCCACCGTGGCCGGGGCAGCCGCCATGATTGAGCACGAGGACTTAACCGTTCAAGAGCATATCAATGCAGTTACCACTCCCGGAGGCATGACTATCCGTGGCATCAATGCCCTTGAGCGTAACGGTTTCCCCGCTGCCGTTATCGAGTCAATCAAGCAATCTCTGAAAAAATGAAACATTACAACCGCATAACCGTTAAGATAGGCAGCAACGTGCTGACGCGCCCCGACGGCACGCTCGACGTTACGCGCCTGTCGTCGCTCGTTGATCAGATAGCCGCTTTGCGCGCTGCCGGAATCGAAGTGGTGGTGATTTCATCGGGCGCAGTGGCTTGCGGCCGCTCCGAACTGCGCGACATCGATACCCGTCGTCTCGACGATGTCGACCGACGCCAGCTTTTCTCAGGTGTCGGACAAGCCAAGCTTATCAACCGCTACTACGACCTCTTCCGTGACCACAACATCATCGTGGGTCAGGTGCTGACCCTCAAAGAGAGCTTCGCCACACGTCGCCACTACCTCAACCAGCGCAACTGCATGCTCGTCATGCTCGCCAACGGAGTTGTTCCTATAGTTAATGAAAACGACACTGTTTCCGTCACCGAACTGATGTTTACCGACAACGACGAGCTTTCGGGCCTCGTGGCCGCTATGCTCGACTGCGAAGCGCTCATTATTCTCAGCAACATCGACGGCATCTTCGACGGCAACCCCTCTGATCCCCAATCTCGCGTGATTGAAGTGGTAGACCCGCGCAAAGATATTTCCGACTATATCCTGACCGAGCGCTCCGGCTTCGGTCGTGGCGGCATGGTCACCAAATATCGCATTGCTCGTAAAGTTGCTGATGAAGGCATTGAAGTAATCATCGCTAACGGCAAGACCGACAACATTTTAACTCGCCTCCTCGTTGACGATGGCGGCTCTCCGGCAATCTGCACCCGCTTTGCCCCCTCTGAAAATCCATCATCAAGCATGAAACGCTGGATTGCCCACAGCGAGGGCTTTGCCAAAGGGCGAATCATCATCGACCAAAACGCCGAGGAAGCTATATTGTCAACCCACGCCGTTTCGATTCTCCCTATTGGCGTCAAAGCCATCGAGGGCGACTTTGAGCGCGATGATCTGGTTAAAATCGTCAGCCAATCCTCCGGCAACGTTATCGGCGTGGGTCGCGTTGCTTACTCCTCTGATGAAGCTGCCGGCATTATTGGTCAGCGTGGCCACCGCCCGATTGTCCATTACGACTACCTCTATATCGACAATATTTGATACATTGATACACTGATAAACGATATTTGAATCCTCAACATGAACACCGATATCACTCCCCTTCTTCAAGCCGCCCGCCGGGCTTCATTTCAGCTCAACTCCATGACCGATGCCCGACGCTCTGAAATCATTACTTCAGTGGCCGATGCTCTGATCCAAGCCACTCCCCGAATCCTCGAAGCCAATGCTCGCGACCTGGCGCGCATGGACCCCTCCGATCCCAAATTTGACCGCTTGAAGCTGACACCCGAGCGCATCGCCGCTATTGCCGACGACACTCGCCATGTGGCCACTCTCCCCTCTCCGCTCGGGGTGTTGGAGGAGCGCACGTTGCCCAACGGTTTGAAAATCACCAAACAAGCAGTGCCATTCGGCGTTATCGGAGTCATTTATGAAGCTCGACCCAACGTGTCGGTCGACGTGTTTTCCCTTTGCTTCAAGGTCGGCAACGCCGTGGTGCTTAAAGGGGGTAGCGATGCTGCCGATTCCAATGAGGCTATTGTCAGTGTTATCCACTCTGTGCTTGCCGATTATAGCGTTGACCGAGATGTGGCCACTCTCCTCCCCTCTACTCATGAAGCCACTGCACAACTACTCCATGCCCGGGGCCTGGTTGACCTGCTCATTCCCCGCGGCTCTCGCCGACTGATTGATCGAGTCAGAGAAGAAGCCCGCATTCCGGTTATCGAAACCGGCGCCGGGGTATGCCACACCTACGTCGACTCCTTGGCCTCCGTTTCAATGGCCGCGGCTATTATCAACAACGCAAAGACTCGCCGCGTCAGCGTTTGCAATGCTCTCGACTGCGCGATTATCAATCGCCAACTGCTCGGCAAATTGCCCGAAATCACCGCCCCATTAGCGCAAAGCAACGTCATCATCTGGGCCGACGACGAAGCTTTCAACCATCTCAAAGGTCACTACCCCGACGCATTGTTGCGCCACGCTACCGATGAACAATTCGGCACCGAGTTTCTTGACTATGCAATGGCAATCAAAACCGTCGGCTCCGTTGAAGAAGCCATCGACCATATCAACCACTACGGCTCGGGCCATTCCGAGGCAATCGTAACCGAATCACCTGAAGCCGCCAACCTCTTCCGTCGCGATGTCGATGCCGCTTGTGTCTACGTCAACGCCCCCACTTCCTTTACCGACGGCGCTCAGTTCGGCCTGGGAGCCGAAATCGGCATCTCAACGCAAAAACTCCACGCCCGCGGTCCGATGGCGCTCCGTGAAATAACCACATATAAATGGCTCATCGAGGGCAATGGCCAAACACGCAAATGAAACTGAAAATCTCCCCCGTCGCTCCCCTGTTGGTTGCCGGCTGTCTGGCTACCCTATGCCTTGCATGCGCCAAGAAAGCTGACAACTCCCCCGCCATGCCTCGTCCCGAAGCTTACCCGCGCATCGAGCTCCCCGCAGTGGCTTACGACACACTCAACATCCACGGCCTGCATCTTGCTGTAAATTCATTGGCTGAAAGCGAGCTTCAACCGCGCCCCGACGGCAATCAGTGGCTCACTGTCGATTATGCCCCGGCCGGTATCAACGCCCGGCTGCTTCTGACTATCGTGCCCGTTAACCCCTCTACGGTGCAAGACGTGGTTGACAACCGAGCCGAGCGCATTTCGCTCAACCTCGGCTCTGCCGTGCCCTCAGTGACCGACATCAATCCCGAGGCCGCTCCCGCCGCCGATGCCCCGGCTTCTGCCGCCAATCTGTTTTTCGGCCAACTTATCGAAGCCCCATCCACTTCCACCCCCCTGCAGCTACTCCTGACCAATGCACAAAGCCACGTCATTACTGCCGCCGTTTACTTTCCGGAACTATCATCTGCCAACTGCGACTCTCTCGCCCCACAGCTTGAATACCTCCGCACCGACATCCTCCACCTCGCCAACTCCCTCTAAATGCCAACCAACAAAAACGCTCTGACCAGGTTATTTCTGCTTGACAAAGCACTTGGTAACCGTTTCCATGCTTTTTCAATCAGCGACCTCACTGCTTTAGTCAACGACCATTTGGCTGAATATGGCCTAAAGCCTGTAGGCAAACGTTGCATTGAAAAGGATATAGATTATCTCGAAAACTCCGGTCCTTTCAACGCCGAATTGGAAAGATACACCGTCAGAGCAACCTCAAAAAAGAGCGGAGCCGCTTTTACCAAGCACTGCATCAGGTATGCAGATAAAGCTTATTCTATATTCAGCAAGCAACTCTCAGATAAACAGTTGCTTCTGTTAAAGGAATGTGTCAGCACACTGCAAAGTTTTGACGGTTTTCCACATTTCGAATGGATTACCCCCCTGGCAGAGCTATGCAACTCCGGCGGGAAAGCAGCTTCGATCCACGTATCCAAAAACCTGACCGCAAACAGCCGGCTTCTCTCCCAAGCCTTCAACCTCATCGAAGAGAAAGCGGTGGCGACACTACGCTATCAGAAATATCAAGCTGATAAGCCAAGCGAATATATCGTATCACCCTATCTGATAAAAGAATATAACGGACGATGGTATTTGATCGGATACAACCACTCGGCAGCAAAAATCTACACTTTCGCCTTTGACCGAATTAAATCACTTCAAGTCGATACCGGACATCTTTACCAGCCATCTTCTGACGAACTATCAGAGCGGTTTGACGACATTGTCGGTGTCAGTTACTACGACGAAGAACCCGTTCAGAAAATCATATTCTGGGTATCACCAAAAGCTGCCGACTATGTAGCAACACTCCCAATCCACGAATCTCAAACGCCGATAAGAGGTGAGCGAGCCGCTGATCTTTTCAACAAATTTCAACATCTGAGTCGCGACGGGCAATTTTTCAGTATCGAATGTAAGAAAAACCCTGAATTAATCAAAGCCCTCTGCAGCCGGGGAGAAAACATAGTAGTTGTAACGCCAAAACCGATAGTCGACGAGATTGTAAACCGTATAAACTCAATGGCAACAGCTTACAGCAAATGCTACTCCAACATCAATAACGAAAAACCTCAATGCGAATAAAGAGTTCGCACCTGCATATTACCTTTGCCGATATAATTAACTAAAATCAATTATTGCAATGAAAACAGCAGGAATTATTTTACTTGTCATCGGCATCTTGAACTTATTGGTCGCATTGGTCGCAGTTGACCATGGGGCTGATGATGCTGCCTCAATGAAGTTTGGAGCCGCATTTATGTTTATCGCGGGAGGAATTGTTTTCCTCGCTATAGCAGGGAGCCGCAAAAACAACAACACTAAAAACGACGGCTCTGACAATAGTCAAAAATAGCGCCCGCCTTTACGCTATTGCTCAATCCCAAATGTTTTATAAATAATAGACAGTCTAACAATGTACTGCACCCCAAAAGTTAAGCACAAAACTTCCGGGGTACAGTACAAAAAAATCGTTAAAATCTCTTTTGCCCTATAGATCAAAATTTCTTTATACGGCAATATGCAGCCCTTATTTTTCGAGGGCGTAGCCACGAGCTTTGAGCGAGGCGAGCATCGAATAATTCATTCCTTCGGCATAATATTCGAGCATCTTGCCAATCCAGTCCTCCTCCTTGGCGTTGTCGCCGCGCGAGCGGTGATAATCCAAGATTAGTTGGTCGTAATCCAACAACGGCTGCTCCAATCCCTCCGAGGGATATTGATTTTTAAAAATCAACAGGTTTTCAGGCTGCTTCGGCTTCATCTGCGGCATTTCGCGAGGCACACCTACTGCAAGTGCACAAACCAAGTAAACGCCCTGAGGCAAGTGCAGAAGCTTCGATATAGCTTCCGGGTCGGCAGTGCGGGCATATCCGATAGGACAGCAACCTAAACCGCGCGACTCCGCTGCCACTATGGCGCTCATCATAGCCAACGCAGCGTCAACCGTGCCAACTATCAGGCCATCGGCCGTGTTTTGAAAATCAACATATTCGAGCCCTTTTGCTTTGGCTGCAACCTTTATTTTGTTGAAATCGCTCAGAAATGCAAACACGCGGTTAGAGGTTTTCATCTGCTTCTGCCCGGTGATAGCTTCGAGCTGCTCTTTTATATTTTGGTCGTCGATTTCGATAACCGAATATTGCTGACCATTGTAGCTCGTGGGGGTGTTGCCTATTGCTTCGCGTATGAATTGGAGGTCTTCCTCAGGTATTGGCTCGCGCTCATAGCGGCGTACACTCCGTCGCTGCAGCAATGATTTGGCTACGGAGTAGCCCTTTGACGGCTCTACTGCGCCGTTTAAATTATTGTAGATGATATTATTTTCCATAGTAAAGAGTTTAGAGTTTATTGTAAAGAATTTAAAGAGTTAACAACAACCTCTTATATAACCTTTTCGGAGCGTTAAAAGTTCCCTGCCGATAGTGTAAAAACCGGGATAAAACAAGATTAGGCATCCTCGCGGACGCCTAATCTGTTTTTCATAAACCAATCATTATCACATTTAAAGAAAAAATTCGATTTTCATTTTTCTGCTTTCTGTAATTATAACAACGATTGGCCCCTATCGGTTCATTTGCGATTGCAATTTTACTTAGGATTCACTAATTAGCAAATTATTTCAAAGAGTTGGCCCTACCCGATTACATTGGGCTAATGCCATGTGCCGAGAGTTCTGCCAGCTGTTCTTCGGGCCATATTGAAGCCTGG
>CAMWUH010000052.1 GCA_947177325.1 uncultured Bacteroidales bacterium | reverse complement strand
CCATATAACTACGGTCATATATGGCTTCCTTATCCCGAACTCGCGTTGTATACTTATTTCATAACAATCGATCCCGCTGCCATGGGATTGAAAAACAGAGAGCGCTCCGGCCGTGATTGGTCTGAGCGCTCTTCGTTATTGTTAAGATATTAACCTGAAGCGATTATTCTTCAATCGTTACGAGTCGATATTGCTGCTTGCCGACGCCAAGCTCTTCAGCATGGGATAGGATGAGGGTGCCGAGGCGTGAGTTGATGCGCTCAACGAGGTGTTCTTTGCCGGGATCGTCAGAGTTCATTACCATATCTACGCAAGCTTTGTCAAGAGCAACGGGGTCGAGCGATGCGAATATGCCGAGGTCAGCCATCTCGGGAGCGGCCGGGTCGCCGTTGCAGTCGCAATCAACAGAGAGGTTGTTGGCAACGTTAATGTAGAGAATATGGTCGCCGGTGTAGTCGGTAACAGCTTTAGCTGCTTCAGCCATTGACTCAATGAAGTCGGCCTGCTCGGCAGTGTTTTGCCAAATGGAGTCAACATTGCTTGTTTTGCCGGCCGAGTGGATATATGCCTTTCCGGCTGAAGAAGCGATGCCGATAGAGATGTTTTTCAGCGCGCCGCCGAAGCCTCCCATCTGGTGGCCTTTAAAGTGAGAGAGCACAATTATAAAATCATAGTCGGCGAGATTCTTACCAACGATATCTTTGTCGAGATGTTTGCCCCCGTTGACAGGGAGAATGAGTTCGCCGTCAGCATCCATAATGTCGACGCCTGCGAGGTCGGTGTAGCCATGTTCTTTAGCAGTGGCGCGGTGAGCTTCGGTGGTGTTGCGGTTGCCGGCATAAGCGGTGTTACATTCAATGAATGTACCGTTGACGAGGCGCACGAAGTCGGCAATAAGGGCAGTGTCGAGATGATTGGATTTATTAGACTCGCCGGTAGAAATTTTGATACCGATTTTACGGCCTTCGGCTTTACGACCGAGAGCTTCGTAAACCTTGACGATGTTTTCGGGGGTGATGTTTTTGATGTAGTAGACCGTGGGGATTGTGTCGGTCGGGACCTCCTCTGTTTCAGCTGACTGAGCGGCCTTTGAATTGCCGCATGAGCAGAGGGCTGTCATTGCACCGAAGAGTGCTAAAGCCATCATAGTTGTAATTTTTTTCATTGCTGATTTAACTATTAAACGGTTATGGTTGTGTCTTTAAAAACTGATGGTAAAGCCACCCGAAGCCGTGAAGCCTGGCATCGGATAGCCGCGGTTGATTATGTAGGAAGCATCTGTTATGTTATCGAGATTTATAAACAGTTTCAGATACTTAAATAGTTGATATTGAGCTTTAAGACCGAGTAGGGCATAACTTTGGAATGGTATCCCGTCGGCCACATATAGATGAGCTGTTCCTTTGAGTTGAGCGGCTAATGTAAGTTGACGGAGTGGTCGCCAGTCAGCCCCGATGAAATATTGATGGCGGGGAGCACCTGTCAGATTGGAGAGGGATGAATGGAGGAAACTGTAGCTCGCTGTCAACGAAAGATTGCTACTCGGTTTAACGCCCACCGATGCCTCGATGCCTTTATTGATGAAGCTGCCCGTATTTTCGTTCTTCATATCCACGACTTGAATCAAATTTGAGCCGCGACTGTAATAAAGGGTCAGATCAAATTGCAGCAACGATCCGAAACTTTTGCTTCCCGAAATTTCGTAATTCCACATTCTTTCCGGCTCAAGATCGGGGTTGGCCATACGATAAAGATAAAGCTCGCGGAACGACGGGTTGCGATAGCCCATGGCTGCCGAGGCCTTGAGGGTGACTGAAGTCCATGGGTTGGCGACAACTCCGACTTGAGGAACAGCCCGGGTTGAAAACATAGAACTGTTGGCTACGCGCAGCCCGGCATTAAGCGTCAACCGGCGATCGAGTAAATTTTGAGCAAATGTAATGTAAGGAGAGTATTCAGTAATGGATTTTCTATCCATCGTAGACATAGAGCCGGGGGAATGGACGTTGCCGCCCGAAAGCGGTATCTCTCCGGAATATCGGGCGAAGTCAAAGCCGATAGTCATATCAGCCTCCCGCCATGGGGTTAGATTCTGATAGGCAAGCACGCCAAGGCGGTCGTCGGTGCTGTGAAAAGCGCGAGGGTCGTTAATGAAGTGGTTACCCCAACTGTAGTAGGCACGGACTGCACCCGAAGTAGTGCTGTAATAATTAGACGCAACGACCGATGCTTCTCCCCTGATAATGTTCTGATGATAAATCGCATTTGAGGAGGGGTCGGATAATTTGGGATATATGGGGTCGTTGGCCTTGAAATTCATCAGAGTGAAATCGGCCGCGGCGTTCCAGACACTGCTGAACTTATATGTTGTTTTAGCATAACCGCTCCATTGTTTGAAATCGAAATTTTTGACGTTGCCGTCGCTGCGGTCGTAACTCACGGATGCCAATGCCGAAAAAGGCCCGGTGCGTGTCGACAGATTGGCTGTTGTCTGCCATGTGTTATAGCTGCCGTAGCTCGAGGTCAATGAGGCGGCAAAGGGCTTGTGAGGGGCGGTTCGGGTAATAACATTGATTGTTCCCGCCATAGCGTTTGAGCCATAGAGCACGGAGGCGGGTCCGCGAAGCACCTCTACCCTTTCAACATATTCTTTGGAGTAAAAATCGGCAACATGGTGAGAATACAATCCTGCAAACTGAGGCTGACCGTCGACCATCATCAACACGGCAGAGGCACGGTCGCCACCTACACCACGCATTTTAATATGTCCGGCTCCGCCATTGCTGCTTACACCGAATCCTAAAATGCCACGCTCGGTTACAAACAAACTCGGCACCCGGCCGGAGAGCACACTTAAAAGTTGATTGGAACCGGCATTATCGAGTTCTTCACCGCCAACCACTGAAACGGTATAGGGGAGCAGACGCGATTGGACCGCGTGGTTAGAGCCGGTCACGACAACCTCCGACAATTGATTAGTCACTACGCTGTCAGCTTCGGCTACAGTAACCGACATCGCTGCTATGGGAAGAAACAAGGCTGATAAAAAAGCTGATAGTTTATTCATCACTCTCGAAAGCAAATATTTATCTCCGCAAATATAGTCTTTTTTTTGGCAAATCGGCATGTTTCATTTCATCAAAATAACCATAATGGTTACCGTGTCATCAATGCCTTGTCATCAACGCCTTGTCATCAATGCGGCGAGACGCTTGCGGTGGGCAATGAAAAGCATGACTATTATTGCAGTGGTTATTATTTCCGCTACCGGGATTGCGCACCAGAGCCCGGCATTGCCTACTATTCCGGGCAGCAACAAGAATGAGGGTATAAGCAAAACGATGCCTCGCAGCAAGGTGTAGGCTATCGAGCGCCAGGCTCTTTCAATACTCTGGTAGAAGCCGATAAAAGTGATGTTGACTGCAAAAAATACCGCGCAGGTAGCGAATAGCGGTAAACCGCCGACGGCCAAATCATAGGCCGTTTGTCCAGGCGACAGAAAGGCCCCCACAATCAGTCGGGTGAACAATGCAAGCCCTGCCGTAACCGTAACTCCGCAAATCAGGGCCGTAAACAGAGCAACTTTCAGCGCGCGTGTCACTCTGACTTCCGAACCTGCGCCATAGTTAAAACTGATAATCGGTTGAGCCGACTGAGCCACAGCATTGGCAATCGAAAAAACTACCGGAAAGAGATAGCACGCAATCGAGTAAGCAGCTACCCCGTTCTCGCCAAGTCGCTTCATAAACATATAGTTACCTGTCAACATCATAACGCTCATGGCAACCTCGGTAAGGAACGTTGCAAAGCCTATGCGACCCATATACCCGACGTTGCGCAGCGACAATTTCAGGCTTTTTCGCGACAACTTCAATCGGTAGAACCTTAGCTTGTCAGAGAACCAAAAGAAATAGACGAGGGCCATCAGTCCGCCTACGACACAACTGATTGAAGTGGCTACCGACGCGCCTTTCACCCCCATCTGCATCGGAAATATCATTATATAGTCAAGCACTATGTTGAGCACTGCCGGCACGGCTTGGCACATCATCGCATATTTTGGCGAACCGTCAAGCCTTATCAGCATCATCCCGATACATTGCACCATTACGAAAAGCAGAGCCGGGGTAAGCGGCAGCATATAATTCATAGCATTACTCTTAAGCAAATCGCTACAACCGAGCAGTTGCAATGTAGCGTCAGGGGCGACCAATATCATTATTACCATTGCCAATGCGAGGAGCGACGATGCGACAAAGCCCTGGGTAAGAATTATACGGGCGGCCTTCACGTTATCCTCAGACAGCCTTATGCCGGCAATTACCGAAGCTCCGATGCCAAACATTAGTCCGATACCCGTGGCGACCATAAAGGTCGGAGCGACAATGTTGACGGCTGCTATTCCGGGAGCACCCACTCCCCGACCGACAAACATTCCATCGACAACGGTAATTATCGAGGTAAAAATCATACCAACAAGTGTAGGGAAAAACATGGCTCTGAATAGTGGGCCTATCGCCATGTTGCCAAAGTCGAGCTTATCTCTTTGCATACTCAGATTAGTATAATTGTGATTATCGGCAGCAAAATTACGACTTTTAACCTTAATATCAAAACTTGGAGCGCGGTCGCCACACCCTGATACAAGTGATACACAGATTTTAGACCCGGTCGTGACAGGCTGCGTCCCTGCAACCTGATTGTCCTCCCTTACGGTGATACGAGCATAGGGGCGCTAACACTACAACCCCTCGCCCGGCATCAGTTAAGAGCTAAAGGCAAGGGGTAGTAGAGGTCAATACTATATAAAGACTGATTACATAGAGCCGGGGGCACGGACACCCGGCTGCGCTGCGGATGTGAAATTCGACAACACATTTTCAGGAGCAGCTTTTTCCATCAGTTGACGGCTGAACGTGAATGAGGCCGCATCTGTGTCGGTAACAACCGAGAGCAATGCCGGTCCGTCGGCCGAGAGCCATCGAGTCATGGCTGCTTCAAGCTCAGAGGGGTCGGTAACGGTTTCGGCTGCGAAGCCCATAGCTGAAGCCAGTTTTGCGAAATCGGGATTATCAAGCGAAACTTGCGAGGGGGCGTATCCGGCAAGTTCCATCTCCCACTTCACAAATGCAAGAGCGCGGTTGTCAGCAACCAGCAGCTTGACCGGCAACTTGTATTGCGCAATGGTCAGCATTTCGCCCATAAGCATAGCCAGGCCACCGTCGCCTGAGATTGAAATAACCTGCTTTCCGGGATTACTTACCGCAGCTCCGATTGCCATCGGCATTGCGTTGGCCATAGAGCCGTGAGTGAACGAACCTATCATCCGTCGGGCTGACGATGGCTTCAGATAGTGACTTGTCCATAGGTTGTTCATGCCGGTATCGACTGTCACTATACAATCCTCGGCAGCCAATCGGCTAAGGGAGTCCATCATATATTCAGGCCGGATTGCGCCAATAGCACCACGGTCGGCAACAGGCTCGGCAAGCTTAGTCTGAATATCGGTCCAATCGGAAAGAGCCTTTTGCAGGAATGTTTCATCGGTTTTTGCATCTACCTCAGCGAGCAAAGCGTCGATAAACAGCCCTACATCAGAGCGAACACCTACGCTGAGTTTCGCACGTTTGCCCAGACGGTCAGCTCTGACATCTACCTGAATTATCTTCTTATCGGCAGGGAAAAAACCGGGATACGGGAAATTTGTCCCCAAGATAATAACGGTATCGGCCTGAGCTATTGCATCTACGGCCGACCACATACCCAGGTAGCCCAGATGACCTACATAGTTGGGCATATCACGAGTCAATTCCATCTGTGATTTGTAGGATGTGACTACCGGCGCTTTCAGCTTATCAGACAGGAATTTAACCTTATCGGCCGAGGTTGCCACGCCACACCCGGCAAATATCGCAACCTTTGAGGCCTGATTAATCAGGTTGGCGGCCGCTTCGATTTCTTCATCGGTCGGTTGGGGCAATCGTGATGTATAACTCGGCAATGTCGACGCCACATCGGTAGCTGCCGGGCGGGTTATTACATCGGCCGGCAGACCTATCACGGCCACTCCCCCTTCGGATATCGCCGCTTGCATAGCGCCGTGCAGCATCGAGGGCACTTGTTCAGGCGTTACAGCCATTTGATTGTAGACAGTGCAGTTGGAGAAGAGCAACGTAGGGTTTGTCTCTTGGAAATAACCTGTGCCAAACATAGATGAGTCGCACGTAGAGGCTATCGCAAGCACCGGAGCATTTGAGCGGTTGGCATCATAGAGGCCGTTGATAAGGTGGACATGGCCCGGGCCGCTACTACCGGCACAAACTGCCAATCGACCCGTTAGCTGAGCTTCGGCTGAGGCGGCAAAGGCTGCGGCTTCTTCATTTCTTACATGTATGAATTTTATACGTCCGTCTTTGGCAATCGCATCGGTCAGTGCATTGAGGCTGTCGCCTGTGATGGCATAGATATGCTTCACTCCTGCCTGAGCCAAAGTATCGACTACCTGCATCGCCACGGTCGATGTTGTAGTTGTTCCCATATTCGGTAGTTACTTATCAGGCTTTAACTTTTACAAGCATCATCTTTGAATCAGCTTTTGCCAGTACGCTGTGAGGCACACCGGCTCCGACCAGTAGAAAATCTCCCGCTTTGAGCGTATTTTCCTTATCGAAAACTGTAAACACAATTTCGCCTTCGAGCACCGTTACCATCAATTCGGCCGGAGCCGTGTGAGTGTCGAGTTTCTGTCCGGCTTTAAAGGCTGCCAGGACGGTGCCTCCGTTTTCGGTAGCCAATATATGCTTGAATTGTACTTTATCATCGGCTGCTTCAATTTGATTGGAGAGAGTATAGACTTCTCCAAATTTGTAATCTGTGTTTAACATAGTAAATTATAATTTTTTTAATCATGGGGACACTGTCGTCACCTTCTATTGAAACGATTGTCAGTAGGCGATTGTTCAATACTCTGCAAGCTGCCATGCGAGGTTAAGCCGCTTTGACACGACGGTTTTCACAAGCTTGACGATGAATGATTTTGCGATTACGCATCGTTACAATCAGAGCCACGGCAAAACATATCAGGAACAAAGCTCCGGCTAAACAACCGAGCGTCAGCGGTATGGCTGGGGAAATCGACATCATTGTTTTTCTATATTAAGGGTTAGAGGCGTTGCGGTGGATTGTAGACGCGCCGGTATGCGCCCGTCCATATACTTCTGCCATCCGGCCGTAAGAATAATCAGCACGAGGTAAATCCACGAGGGATTGATCAGGAAAAGCAGACTCAAAGCGGCATTGGTGGCAATATTCAAAGCTATCCAGCTCCATAAGCCTGCCTTTTTGAAATTAAGGTCGACCGTAGAGGCGCGGGCTGCTTCCTTAACAGTGCCCAGACCGCTCTCGCATAAATATGCTCCGTAGGCAACCAGAGTTGACAACAACAAAGCCTCATTATGGTCAAAAGCCTTTGACAGATGAAAAAAAGCAGCAAAACTCAGGGCGGCTACCCACAAAAGCGCGTGGACTATTGCCATCAGATAGTCGTTGATAAATTTATTCTGTCGTAAAGCTTTTTCAACTTCATCTATTCTATCGTTCATCTTTTTTACTTTATACTTTTTCGACTTTGCAATGGTTGGGTCTAAGAACACGTTAAAGACTAAATACCATCTGCGACTATTTTAAAACAAACCCCAACGGCAATATGTTTTATCTACTCCGACTGCCCAACTCCTTAACTACCAACAATACGTAAGCGGTTACTACCTAAAAAGGCTGTATCGCATTTTATTACGCACGATACAGCCTTTCATTACTTTCGATACACTCGGTTATACCAAATGATATACTTTGCTGATGATCTTCCAGTCATCTCCATCTTTAACCAATGTGAACATATCTTCAAATCGAGCATCGCCAAATTGCGATTTTATGCTGACGATTGCTACATCGGTGGCAACATCACACGATACGATTTCATAAGAAGCCGGCTGCTTGCCGGTGGCATTATAATAATCAAACAAGGCTTGAATGGGAACTGAAACAAGCTTCCCATCTTCAACAAACGACATTGTAGCTGTCGATGCAAAAGCCGGTTCGGCTACCTTGCTGTCGCCTTGCACTGAAGCCTCGCAATATAAATCGAGTGCTTTACGAATACCTGCCAACTCATTTTCATCAGCGTGGATAAATGTCTGTTCACCGGAACTGATATTAATCTGAGAACTGCTCATTTCTGTAGAATCTGTAATATTTTCCGTGTTTGCATTATTTTCAGTGCATGACGCAGCGATAAGCATTGCGAGCGCTGAAAACAGAATTATTTTCTTCATCTCTTTATTTCTTGATGGTATTGGAATTCTGATTGTAAGCTTTGGCTACACACTTCCATTCACCGTCGAGCTTAAGAAGCAAGAGAAAATCGGTAAAGTCAATTCTACCGCCCCAGCCTTCTTCAAGCACTCTGACCACGGCCACTGTTTCCTCAACGGCGAGCACATCAACGCGAGCTTGAAAATTGTCGCCTGCGCCAACGGTGTCGACATTACGATAAAAGCGGTCGATTGAACCATGCTCAAGCTCTCCGTCGAGGATGCCGAACAACACGGCATCGGCCGTAAACAATTCTTTAGCATAGCAGCTATTGCCTTCGGCTACGCTTCGCACAAACTTTTTGGCAGCTTCCTCTACGGCTGCATATTCTTTGATTTTATCTCTCATAAGACAAGTGATTTAAATTTTGTAAAACAACTTATTGATTTAGATGCAAAGATAAGTCATACATGCATTGCCGACAAGTACCGAAAAAATTTTCATGTATGGAAAAATTTTTCGGTATGCTGATTTTCAGTAATATTTACTAACTTTGCTCCATAATTAATTCCCTTATGCCTTACGAAAAGAAAATTCCGGTCGACCTTGACTGTCCACTGCGTCTGACTATGAGCTTGATAGAATCGAAATGGAAATCGTGTATCCTCGATGAATTACGCTCATGCCGGCCGATGCGCCCAAGCGAAATTCACAAACAACTGCCCGAAGCCGCTCCCCGAGTGCTTGACCTGCAAATGAAAGAGATGGTAGAAGATGGCCTCATTGACAAAACCATTTATGCCGAGCTGCCGCCACGGTCGGAATACACCATTACTCAGCTTGGGCTTTCTCTGCTGCCGATTATCGATTTAATGTTGAAATGGGGCGAAGATCACATGGATTTATTCGAAAAAAAATATTCCACCCACCGGTGAGAAGCCGCTTTAATGCTTCGGTCATAATATCGCCTGTTTGCCGTTGCGGCACCGGATCGTTTCTCTTAGGGTGTCCAGTAATATAGTGGTTTCTTTCGGTGTTCGACGATCCATTTTTCAAAGTCAGGCATATTATCTACGCCGTCGGCTATAACAGCTTCATAGTATTCAACCCCGTGATAAAGCTTATCGGTTGAAGTTTCAAACTTCAATCGGAGGATGGTTTCTTTCTGTACCGGAGTCATTACCTCCATGATGCGTTCAGCCATTCTCTCGAAAAAGCCGTCATAGTATGTTCCCTCCTCGATATGAATCACATCAAACTGCCATATCTCTCCATCAAAATTGTAGGAGATATGCCATGCCATGCATCGCTCATGCGTGTGCAGCCCATTGATGCACTTAATTTCAGTCACCCCGGGAATTTTGGAAATCTGCGCAGCGATGGCAAAACTGTTTTCCTCTGTAACTCCTTTTGAATATACGTGAAGGTCAATATCGCGATGAGAAGCTAACAGACCCATACGGAGCGAACCGATCAGATTCACCCGGCATCCATTGCTCTTCCATACCTCCGCTATTCCGGATTGACTCAGAACCGATCGAGCTCTTTTCTGATTGGCAATTGCTCTTTCGAATATTTCTACGCGACTCATCTTGTATATATTTGACAAATATAGTATAACGATACAATTAATCAAATATTATGACAGTCAAGTATTAAACGGCTTGATAATTTTCGCCGGAAAACCTCCGACAACCGCCCAGCTACCATTTCGCGGAAAGACAGGGAGTCTTGCTCCGCAAGCGCTGACGCGATAACGAACCCTTGCAGGGTTCTCATCCCTTTTTACATAAATCATAAGAAAAGAGGGTTGGTCACAACTTGTTCCGGAAGTTGCGACTCAACCCTTTGAATAATCTATTTAATCTATTT
>CAMWUH010000051.1 GCA_947177325.1 uncultured Bacteroidales bacterium | reverse complement strand
ACCTTGTTCTTCAGTCACGTAGCTACGGCTACGCTCCTTCATCACAAGCCAAAAATCTCTCGGCGATATGCGTCCTCAGCATTAACAAATATTGGGGAACCGGGTCTTAGAGCCGGTTCTTAACCTCCGGAGCGGTATATTCGTCGGCATCGACAAAATTATCGTCGGGGTCAACTTCGATAAACTTATGTTTACGGCCCGACAGTTTGTTTTCTTCGCGGAAAAAGAAATAGTCAATACCTAAAACAATAATTACGGCAACGACTACGCGCCATGCAATGTCAATCCAGTTCATAATCAGAGAGAGGTGTTTTTTTGGAGGTTAGTATCAGATTTCTATTTTCAATTATAACAACTCGGCGCGAAAAAAAGATTTATTCAACTACGTAAAGAGGTAATCAGGCTAAATGGTGAGAACTTATCGGGGGGAGCGGTTGTTAGACATATAAAAGACGTGGTCGTTAAAGATCAGATCTCGTCAAGCGTTTCAACTCCGGGGTTGCTACTCATCAGCCTCTCCTTGTCTTCAATTGAAAAACACACTCATCACTGAAAAACACATCTCCTCCCCCACTCATCAGCATTGGCCATGAATAAGTTTCTCTCCATTTTTTGCACTCTGATATTATCAGTGCCGGCGCTGACGGCTGCTACGGTCGACGATTCCGTTGCCGTTCATTTCAAGCTGTCGTCAATCACGCTCTATCCCGACTATAAAGATAATGGTAAAAATATCGATGCGCTGCTCCAACGGCTCCGGACCGACTCGGTCAACTTAAACACCGCCGGCGGCGTGGAATCAATTTCAATTGTAGGCGGAGCTTCGCCCGAGGGCCCCGCTCGCTTTAACCTATATCTATCGGCTAATCGCGCGCAAGCGATACGCAACGCATTAGGGCGCGAGATAGCGCTCCCCGATAGCCTGGTGAGCCTGACAATTGCCGGAAGCGACTGGCAGGGACTGCTGTCAATGGTGACAGCTGATGAGGCTGTGCCTTATCGCGATGATGTGGTGGGCCTGCTGACCGACATGATTGCCGAAGGAAATGCTGACAACGAAGTTGAGCAATCGAGCCGATTGGCTCGCCTGCGCCGGTTGCATGGCGGAGAGCCTTACAGCTATATACGCAAAAATATGTTTCCGGCACTGAGAGTTTCGCGCATAGTGCTTCACTATCCGAAAACAGCACGTGCGCAGGGCGATATTGACTACCTTACTCAAATCAACCTCATCGAGCAGCCTACTGTGGAGCAACCTGAGCCATTGATGTTGCTCGTGGCAACGGCTGATCCCTGCAAGCCTTTCTACATGGGGCTGAAAACCAACTTGCTCTACGACGCGGCCGCGTTGCCATCAATAGGCGCTGAATTCTATTTGGGCAAGAATTGGTCGATTGTGGGCAACTGGACCTACGGATGGTGGGATACCGACAGCCGACACCGCTATTGGCGCGCCTATGGCGGCGACATAGCGGTCAGGCGATGGTTTGGTCGCCGAGCCGACGAAAAACCGCTCACCGGCCACCATTTAGGCATTTATGCCGGAGCGATAACCTACGACTTTGAATTTGGTGGTGTCGGCCACATGGGCGGCCTGCCCGGACGCTCGCTCTGGGATCGCTGCAACTTCATGGGTGGCATTGAATATGGCTACTCCCTGCCGATTGCCCGCCGATTGAATCTCGACTTCACTATCGGCATCGGTTATCTTGGCGGAAAGGTTATAAAATATGAACCCGACGGCAAATTCTATCGCTGGGAATCGACCAAGCAATTCAATTGGTTTGGTCCTACGAAACTGGAAGTATCACTTGTGTGGCTCATCGGTTGCGATAACTTCAATCGTCAGCACCACGCACAACGGAAAGGAGCTGCCTTATGAAAGCAATTATGAAATCAGTCATATTGATGAGCCTGACAGCAATGTCGGCCACGTTGTTGAGCAGTTGCAACCATAAAGACCTCGTTTACGACACCACACTGCGCAATGAAGTTGAGGTGGTGTTTGACTGGCGCAACGCTCCCGATGCTAACCCTGCATCAATGGAGCTGCGACTTCACCCCTCCGACAATCCGGAAGATGTGGTCAACTTTATTTTCCAAAACAAAACAGGCGGCGCGCTGGATGCACCGGTTGGCAACTACACAGCAGTGGCTCTGAACGCCGACCTCACTGACTGGGCTCTAACCCGCTATGGCGAAGACCCTGACCGGTTCACTCTCTATACTCCCGACGCTGAAAGTCTTCAACAATCAGGCATCTCTACTCGCGCCATTCCTCGCGCACAAGGGAGCGAAGATGAGCGCCTGGCCCAATCGCCCGGCATGGCGTGGGGCGACCGCATCGACAATGTCAGCATCCATTCCTACTCCGGCCGACAGGTGATTACAATGTATCCCGAAGAATTGGTTTGCCACTATACGGTCGACATTCTCAACGTTGACCATCTGCAATATCTCCACGGCTCTGACGTCGACGCTTCACTGACAGGCATGGCCGAGGGGGTCTATGTTGGTAAAAACAGCTCGACGGAGCAACCGGTAACCATGATGTTCACTCTGTCGCCTCAAGCCGAGAGCAACTCGCTCCACGGCGAGTTCCTTACCTTCGGCGAGCCCGACTCTGCCCGGATGCCCCACACTCTTAGTTTCTACCTCATACTCAACGACGGCACCCGCTGGCACTTTACGTCGGACGTAGCGCAACAAATCTACAACGCCGCCGATCCCCGCCACGTGCATATCATTGTCAGCGACGTTTCCATTCCCGCCCCTATCAATGCCGGCACCGGTATCATCCCCGACGTCGACGAATGGGAATCAGTCAACATCGACCTCAAAATGTAAGGCCCGGAACTGAACTTTTAGCCTCTCTAAAACATTATATAATAAAGGCAAAAAACTATAGGAAAACACACAAAATAACATCTCTCTCCACTGACCAACTATGAAAACATCAATTTTGGCCTTGGCATGTGCTCCACTGCTTTTGGCCGCATGTACGCAACAAGACGACGAAGTCGCAACGCTCGCTGACCGCGAAGCCATCAGTTTCCGACCCACAATGGGCGCCCTCTCCCGCGCTACCGAAGTTACCAACGCTAACCTCCCCTCAGTGACCGTAACAGCCCTCTTAGGCGATAAAAACTATTTTACCGACTTGTTGTTCTCCAACGATAATGCCGGCTTCTACACCTCAGAGAAATCTTACTATTGGCCCGGCGATAACTCAACCGTCAATTTCTATGCTTATTATCCCGACGCAGAAACTCTCGGGGCCGACGTGACAATCAACAATACAACTAAAGAGGTGGCCAACTTCGCGGTAAACTCTGAAATTGCTGACCAGGTTGACTTTATCACCGCAACAGCCACAGGTAATAAAAAAGATAACGAAGCTTCAGGTGTTCCGATGCAATTCAAACATCGATTGGCTCAAATCGAAATCCACGCTAAATCAGCCAACACCAACTACACCTATAAAGTTGCAGGCGTCAGAATTGGTCGCGCTCAATATTTAGGCACATACTCATTCACCGACGATAAATGGACTCTCGACGATTGGCACGACACCGACGTCTACACTTCATCTTGCACACCCGTTACGCTGTCAGCAAACCCTGTTAACATCATGGGCGACTCAGGCAATGCAATGCTTCTGCCTCAAACACTCGTGGGATGGGATCCCGTTGGCGACCCCGACAACGTGGCTCGTGAAGCCTACTTGAGCGTTTTGATTAATATTACCTCTGACACCGGCGTAACAGTCTATCCCTGGCCTACAGACACCAAGCTCGATGCTAACGGCCAAAAACGTCAATACGCATGGGCCTCAATTCCATTGTCAGGCACTTGGGAACAGGGTAAAAAATATATCTACACACTCGACTTTACCGACGGCGCAGGCAACGTTGACCCCGACGATCCTAATCCCGGCCAAGTGGTGCTCGGCGATGCCATCAAAGTAGTCCCCACCGTAGTTGACTGGGAAGACTCTGACACTTCAATCCCTATGACCCCTGTAAAGTCTAACAAATAAACGCATATCGCTATTCTTTAGCGCTATATACCTGAAATACACACACAATTTTATTCCTTGTCGCGCAGCCTCTCCACCTGAGGCCGCGCTTTTATTATTAGACCCGGTTCCCCAATCTTAGTTGAGATAGTGAGGAAAGGGGTATAAAGAAAGAAGAGTTGGTCACAACCTCAGCGCGGGGGTAAGTTGTGACTAACTCTTTTCAGGGTAATCTTTGTTGATATTTTTTTTGTTGATAACGCCGCTTTCACCGGGACTTCGGTTTCTTTCTCATTTTTGATTTCACTTACTTGAAACCAAAGAGCGTGTTATCTTTTATTGGTTGATAGGTAACTATTTAAAATTAAACGATGTCATGGTCAAATTAACTTTTAATGGTTAAACTTAAAAAGAATTTGTAGCCGACTACAGATTTTTTTTGAGGGTTAGTAGATATAGTTGTTTGAAAAGCTTTTCAATTGCAAAATTAATATCCTGCTGAACCAAAAAATCTCAAAATATCCCCTTTGTGCAAATTTTTTTCAAAAAAATACTTAAACGGTTAATATTGGCGGAGATGAGCTGAAATCAATAAAAAATAAACTGCTATATATCAAAATATTATCTCTTAATACTTGGGGGAGTAGTACTTCGGGGGGATTGGCGTGAGATGTGGCGCGAGAACAAACTTGGGTGAACGTAAAAAAGCGGTTGTTAAATATAAAAAAGACCGGTAGATATTCTTTGTTTGCTCAACATCGTCCACACTTTCAGCGTGGACTCACTGCTTATAGGCAGCCTTAGACTTCGGGTTGCACCCGAAGGTTGACATAAACATCGCTGCTGCGCAGCTCAATGTGAAGACAAATTCTTTACCCGGTTTTTTACATTTTAACCGGGTTTTTCGACTGACCCATTATAAGTGCTGGAACTTATCTATGAGCAGACCAATGAGTTACGAGGGGCAGGGAAAAGAACTGAGGACTCTCGTGGTGAGAATCCTCAATTCAGTACCCCCAACCGTGCCGTATTAGAACCGATTTTAGCCGATCTTGACCGATTGTGGGAAATGCGTCACTGGATACCAAACCCAGGCGAGCCGATATTTTCAGAGAAATCATAATCAAATAATGATTTCTGGATGTCTTGGTGGCAACGCGGTGTAGTCGATTCAATTTGTATTCTAATAATATCATTCACTATTGAATCTATCTCTTCTATATTGCGATTGTGGTATGCACGAATAAGCTTAAAACTAAGTTTAGTAGGAATAGTTGCTATTCGCGGGATTCTAAGCCTTTTAATACTTTGACTCTGCCAACGCGGAAACCCTCCATTCATCCTATTTGATATGCCTTCTATTTGTTTTTTTACAAATTTACTCATCAGTACGGCGGCTAACTGCTCAAGTTGGCTTATCGAATTACCCGTAATATAATAGATATTATGGGCAGGATAATATGAGCCGTAGTCGATAAAAATCATATTATTGCCTGATATATCAGGCAATAATATCTTAGGCTGATGTATTATTTGTGGCTTTATCTTATCAATAAGAGAATACCAGACTCTCCCTTTCTTAACAATATGTCTACTTTCAAGAATTGGTTTAAAACTTTCAAGATATTTTTTTGCCTTAGGATATTTACTTAAATCAAGTATATTACCACTTGAATCGTAAGGATTTAGAACTCTGAGCCCTCTATTTCTAAATTCATTTCCAGTCAAATCTTTTGCATTTACGATTGGAAGTAGAAGCTCTTTTTCCACAATATATTCGAGCTCGGTTGATATAAATATTTTGTCAGCACCAGTCGCAACCCCTATACCAACTTTAAAACCTTGGTCTTCAATAGTTGTCAAATCATCAATATCCTCACTTACAAATAGGTAATCCCAGTTTTCGGAATTTCGTATTTGTTTTTGCGTAGTTGATAATGGCAATTTTAACTCTTTTAAATTTCTGACAGTTACAATTTTTACATTCTTATCAATTTCTGTATTTGAGATTAGAGTAATTGAAGGATATGCTAAAACAGATTCTTTGAAAACATCTAACTTTTCAACGTCTATTATGTACTCTAAATTATAAGATGAAGAAATTAAAGCACGAAGTTTTCTTCCATACTCATTCTTAAGCCACCTATTCGAGCATATAAAGCAATGGCGGCCATTTTTAGAAAGATTTTTCAGGCAATGTTCATAAAAAAGAACATACAGATCACACCGATAGTGAAATGTATAAAATTTAACTTTATAAGAATTGAGTGCCTCCTTGGGAATATTCTCATATCGTATATAAGGAGGGTTACCAATAATAAAATCAAATTCGGCATCCCAACTTGATGTTAAGAAATCTTCATTTTTTAGTTTTAGCGGGACAAAATTTGGCATTGCTGACCTTAAACCCTCAATACATTTATCATATTTACTGTCATCAATTTCACAACCATATATATTATTAGACATGACGTCAGTTGCATCGAAATTAAATCGTTTTGCGGATTGAATTATTCGGTTCTGGATCTCAATTAAAAAATCACCTTGACCAAAACTTGGTTCAAGAAGTCTATATAAGGATAAATTTTTATCTGGTGTATAACCTATTAAATCAAGCATAAAATTAACAACCCACCGTGATGTAAAAACATCACCATGGGAAACCCCACACCTTCTCGTTCCATATAAGTTACCTGTTAAATTCGCTTTCACACCCAATTAAATATCCTTTAAGAGAATCAATGAATCGAACAATAGATAAACTTTCAGTCACATCATTATAAGTTTTACTATTCTTTGTTCGAATAAGGCACGCTGAAGTATACAATCTCTCTGTCATTAGTTTCTCACACAAAATCCTGTAACGGTCAATATAAGATGCGTTATCAAATTCTTTTAAAACAGGGAAATGATTAGTGTAGTTTCTTACAGGAGAATTTGATTTTTCATCATCACCAATTACCATCAAATATCCGACCCAAGGTATACCTAACGTAGGAAATTCTTGCTCTCGGTATGCTGTCCATAAGTCTGTGGCATTTCCAAGCGCTTCCTCTGTTCTATTATTAAAATTATTCCCATAAGATCCAACTTGGGATTTAAGTTCAATAAGGACAAGTAGTTTCCCCGATGGACTAATTACGATAAAATCCCAATCTTTTGACGAACGAAAAAATCCAGGTATATAATTGTTATTGTCAAAAATACATTCTGATGGAACTCCAACGGATAAACACGCTTCCTTCAACAACGTTAAAAAGCCGTCTAATTGTTTGCCACCGACAACAGCCCCTCTACTGGAAGCATCAGAACTACGTTTTAATTGGTTGTTCTTAGTCCTCCAAAAATATTCTATAGCTTTAGCTGTACGTTCTGCTATATTGATTGTCTTTTTCATGTCTCAAAGATATGAATATTTTTTTAAAGTAGCAAACATAGAACCGACTCTTACAATAAAGTGCCGGAGCTTATATATGAGCAGGCCAATGAGTTACGAGGGGTAGATAAAAGAAAAGAGGACTCTCGCGGTGAGAATCCTCAGTTCAGTACCCCCAACCATGCCGTATTATAACCGATTTTAGCCGACCTCGACCGATTGTGGGAAATGCGTCATTGGATACCAAACCCAGGCGAGCCGATATTTTCAGAGAAATCATAATCAAATAATGACAATTGATGACAAGCGCTATGGTTAAGCTGATGTATATTAGGTATAATACCCTTTTCTATACATAATTGTTTTAAATCCAATCTCATTAAAAGGCTTTTTGTTACTACTCTTTTAGCATCCTTAAAAACTAATGAATCCAACAAGGAATTTATTTCATCGCTAACCAAGGCCTCTAAGATGCAACGAGCTTCGTTTAAGTTATCAAAGGCAAGCTGATAACATGTATCATCAACCATAACGGGTTTCCCCTTTGGGGAGGGTGACACTAAAATAAACTTAATAGTCTTATATAATGAGGAAATGACTATTTTATAAGGTTTGAATGAGTAATCGCCAATTCCAAATATACTAAACTTTCCCTTATCTTTATAAATGCTACTCTTCCTACTTAAAAATACATTTTCATGTTTCATAAAATATGAAAATGCGAGAGGATGAGTATATTTCAATCTTGATGTATCGTCTCCTACATTTCGTTGTGGTAGTATTACATATTTTCTGAAATTATCGTTTTTATATTTACTTATATCCGAACTTTTTAGCAACGGATAAATTAAATCTTCTTCGATATGAACTATTTCGCCTAATCCATTTCGATAAACACCATCTGAAAATGTCAGTTCTAAAATTGAGGTACAATCATGCTTAATACCTGAGCGCCATATATAAGAACACCTACTGTCATACTTTGAAACAATGCTATATAATTTCGCATCGGAAACGAAAGCGTCTTTTACCCACCCATATTCCTGAACATAGGAGTTTGAATAAAAATCCAAGATTTTACATGTGAAAGAGGGGGAACAATTAAATTGTGTAAAAAAGCATGATGCATCTACTGACACATTAAACTCCTTTGAAGCATCTATCAATCTTTGTTCAAGATCTCCAATATGCAAATTCTCAGCGCGTTGTTTAACTAAAATATTACGAATTACAGAATTCTTTAGAAGGAAAGAAATCCCTCCATTGTTTATTTGGAATAATTTCAATAAGTGTAAAGTAATATACTCACTTATGTCAAAATTACTTTTACCAGTAATTGCATCAATGCCTTTTAATCCATAAAGATTTTTCTTTGACGGAACATTAAGAGAATTATTCTTACCTTGGCTACTGTTTGTTACCCACGGCGGATTCCCTATAACAGCAACATTCCATGACATTTGTTTGCTTTTACTTATTATGGCTGCAAAATCAAATTTGAAAAAATCAGCATTATATATGTAAATGTCAGGCTTGCTCTGCAATGGAAAGCTTAATGCATTCAATAATAATTTTAGTTTTAAATCTTTTGTATATCGACGATTAATCTCTATCGCGTGTATCTCTTTAATATTCTGAAATTTTTTCAACGCAGAAAATACAAATGCACCCAGCCCACAGGTAGGCTCTATAACTATATCTGGACTACCGTATTTAGATAAGTGAATATCACATACCTTTTCTGCCAATGATATTGGTGTTTGCCAATCGCCATAAGTAATTTTGTCTTCACATACTATATCTATGGCATTTTCAAATGAAGATATAAATTCAGATTTTTCGTGTTCGGATGAAAAATAATCCACAATTCCACTCAATTCTTTAATAATGGAATTTGATTTACGGTAATCTATGTCACGGATTTGATTAATTAAATTGTTCATTGGACATATTTAATAATATGATCAATACCATCAATATTTTCATTTAATGAGACAATACGTCCATATTGAAGTCTCCATTGGAGTGCATTAGATATGGTGAGATAGCCTATTTGTGGTGGATTCCGTATAATATCACCAGCCATTTTATATAAGGTCACCTCATCACTTGGTATGTTATGATCTATAAGGAAAGCGAATATGTCATCCTGATTTCCCTGATTGGAAATTATATTATGAATACCTGATGTTGTCTGGAAATCCGCAGTTCGATTTTTATCTATAAAGTTACAAGATACAAAGTCCAACATACCCATCTTTTTCTTAGGATCATCGTATTTCTTATACACAAAAACAAGTAAATTGTAACCTAATCCAAATATTTTCTGCTTACTATCCTTAAATGGACAACTTGATTGTGGTTGTTTTATGGAGGTGACCTTTATATCCGTATTTACGGAAGGTAAATCTAATCCATTTGCTGAATTACCGACAGTTAAATCATATTTATCTTCAAGATATTGTTGAAAAAGATGCTCAACAAATGTACCAATAGCTTTACCATCTGTAACACCAAACAGTTCAGCTTTGTATACTTTTGAGTTGAGTGTACAAAAATGTTTAGCTTCAGCTTTTAATGATTTTATTGTAAGTATTTTCTTCATTTAGCAAATATACCCATTATAATTGAATTATGCAAGCTTAGAACCGACTCTTACAATAAAGTGCCGGAGCTTATATATGAGCAGACCAATGAGTTACGAGGGGTAGATAAAAGAAAAGAGGACTCTCGTGGTGAGAATCCTCAATTCAGTACCCTGAGCCGGGGTCGAACCGGCACGGATTGCTCC
>CAMWUH010000050.1 GCA_947177325.1 uncultured Bacteroidales bacterium | reverse complement strand
ACCAAATATTTTTACAACTATTTTTCAAAAAATATGCTCTGCAACATAAAAATCTCCTCCAATCACCTCCCAATCACCCCCTTACTCATTATTATATAATAGAGGATTATATAATAGAGGCAAGGAGATAAATCTATGACCATATAGCGCATGGAGATTTTTTATTAGATATAGCGATATGAGTGTTTTATAACAACTTAATGCCCTAGCGGCGGCTACCGCGCCTGCGCAGCCAAACTTTACAATGAGCGATGATAAGCACAAATAATTATGGATTAAGCGGTAGTTGCCGGAATACCGGCTGCGTGGAATTTGGATGCTATTTCAGCGAGTTGCTCGGGAGAAATGCGTTGTAAGTTTTCAGCAGGTGTTTTACGATCAATGGAATACAACATCACTGAACCTACACCGGCTCTGCGGGCCGCATTGATGAGTGCATCAATTTCTAAGGGGGTGGTGTTATCAAATTTCTTCCCATCGTATTCGCCTTTCACCAGAAGAGTTTGCATAATAGCATGGCCATTGAATTGAGCCATTTGGTCGATTATTTGAGATGTATCATAGGAAGGAGAAGCAGGTCGGTCGATTAGTTTGGCCGTAGAGTTTATGCCAGAGTCAAGTTTAAGAATGTTATTATCGACTTTGCGGAGCGCTTCTACTACATTTGGGTCAGCCAGACGGGTGGCATTACTAAGCACAGACACCTTAGCTTGAGGATAGAATTGATTGCGCAATTCAATTGTGTCATTGATTATTTCGAGGAATTGAGGATGGAGGGTGGGTTCGCCGTTACCCGAGAACGTGATAACATCGAGCGGTTGATTATCAGCGTGCATTTGCTTTAGCTTTTGATTAAGCTGTTCTCGCACTTGCCTGGCGGAAGGCAGACCGCTTGTACCGGGTCCCTGGGCATTAAAACCTGCTTCGCAATAAAGGCAGTCGAAAGAGCAAATTTTACCGTCGTTGGGCATAAGGTTAACGCCAAGCGACACACCCAGGCGACGGGAATGTATGGGACCGAAAATAGTGGAGTGGAATAGGACTGTTTGCATTTCAAAAAAAACAGGAGAGGCAAGCCAAAGACAGGCCGACCTCTCCCCTATTACGTTTAGAAAGGATTAGACGGTAAGGATTTCTTTTTCTTTGGCTGCGAACAGCTCATCGATTTTTTTGAGGAATTTATCGTGGAGCTTTTGTGCTGTGTTTTCAGCGTCTTTCTCAACATCTTCAGGCATACCTTGTTTAACGGCCTTTTTGAGACCATCAATGGCATCACGACGAGCGTTGCGAACTGACACTTTAGCTTGCTCGGCTTCCGCTTTTGATTGCTTGACGAGTTGTTTGCGACGCTCTTCGGTTAGCGGGGGGATCGACAAGCGGATAACTTCGCCGTTGTTTTCAGGAGTAATACCAAGTTCGGAATTGATGATAGCTTTTTCAATTTCTTTGAACATATTTTTCTCCCAGGGAGTAATCGTGATGGTGCGAGCATCGGGGACTGCAACGTTAGCTACATTAGAGATGGGGGCTGCCGAGCCGTAATAGTCTACGCGAATACCGTCGAGAATTTTAGGGTTAGCTTTTCCGGCTCGAATATGGGCGAGAGATTCGTCGAGATACGCAACGGCGAGTTCCATTTTTTCTTCAGCCGGGTCGAGATAGGTGGCGGGGTTAGTCATGATGTATATGTGAGGTTAGACATTAATATACGAGTGTACCGATGTTTTCTTTTTTAATTAGCAATTTTGATAAATTGCCGGGGGTGTCCATATTAAAAACAATAATGGGCAGGTGGTTTTCCTTACATAGAGCAGTCGCAGTAAGGTCCATCACTTTGAGTCCACGGTTGTAAACTTCGTCGTAGGTAATTTTATCAAAGCGGGTGGCCGTGGGATCTTTCTCGGGATCAGCAGTGTAAATACCATCCACACGTGTACCTTTAAGCATAACATCAGCTTCGACTTCAATGCCTCGCAATGCCGAGCCTGTGTCAGTAGTAAAGAACGGGTTACCGGTACCGCCTGCAATTATGGCAACTTTACCTTGGTCCATAGCCTCAATTGCGCGCCATTTGCTGTAGTGTTCACCAATTGGGAACATGTTAATGGCTGTAAAGACGGTGGCCGGCTGACCGATAGCATTAAGAGCAGAGCTTAGTGCGAGGGAGTTTATTACTGTTGCAAGCATACCCATTTGATCGCCTTTAACTCGGTCGAAGCCTTTGGATGCCCCTTGAAGTCCTCGAAAAATATTACCACCTCCAATGACTATGGCTACTTGAATATTATTTTTAACGATTTCGGCTATCTGGGCAGCGTATTGGTTAAGGCGATCGGAGTCAATGCCGTGGCCTTGACCTGCGGCGAGCGACTCACCGCTCAATTTTAGAAGAACACGTTTATAGTTGGCTGACATAAATATCAAGTGGTGTTGAATGGTTATTTGACAAATTTAGCTTAAATCTGTCATTTACGCAAATCGAGAATAAAAAAAGGTGAGAAAAACGACTTTGGCCGACTTTTTTGACCGTGACAAACACAAAAAGGAGGGCCCCAAAAGAGGTCCTCCAATTTATTAGGTACGAAAATGCTTAGGCTCGATTAAGCTTGGGGCATTTTTGTTTTTTTGCCGTAGCCGTATTGAGCAGTAGCACCGAGTTCTTCTTCGATGCGGAGAAGTTGGTTGTATTTAGCCATACGGTCAGAACGAGAAGCTGAACCGGTTTTAATTTGGCCGGCGTTGGTAGCAACTGCGATATCAGCGATAGTAGCATCTTCAGTTTCGCCTGAACGGTGAGAAATTACTGCGGTGTAACCGTTGCGTTGAGCGAGTTCAACTGCGCGGAGAGTTTCGGTAAGTGAACCGATTTGGTTAACTTTTACGAGGATAGAGTTAGCGCAGCCTTCTTCAATACCGCGTTTGAGGTATTTAACATTAGTAACGAAGAGGTCGTCACCAACGAGCTGGCAACGGTTGCCAATCATCTCGGTAAGGATTTTCCAACCTTCCCAGTCGTTTTCGGCCATGCCGTCTTCGATTGAGTCGATAGGATATTTTTCAACGAGTGATTTGAGGTATTCAGCTTGTTGTTGAGAAGTAAGTTTTTTGCCATTGGGCTCTTTAACAGTGCCGTCTTTGAGTTGGTGGTAGTCATAAACACCGTCAACATAGAATTCAGAAGAAGCGCAGTCGAGGCCGATAGTAACGTCTTTACCGGGTACATAACCTGCTTTTTCGATAGCTTTGATGATAACACCAAGAGCGTCTTCAGTGCCGTCGAGAGCAGGAGCGAAACCACCTTCGTCACCTACAGCAGTTGAGAGGCCACGTTCGTGAAGCACTTTTTTGAGGTTATGGAAAACTTCAGTACCCATGCGGATGCCTTCAGAGAATGAAGTAGCGCCAATGGGGCGAATCATGAACTCTTGGAAGCAGATAGGTGCATCAGAGTGGGCGCCACCATTGATGATGTTCATCATAGGCACGGGAAGAACGTAAGAGTTGCATCCGCCAATATATTTATAAAGGGGAAGATCGAGATAATCAGCAGCAGCCTTTGCAACAGCGAGAGACACACCGAGAATAGCATTCGCACCGAGTTTTGATTTGGTTTCAGTGCCGTCAAGGGCGAGCATAGTTTCGTCGATAGCGATTTGGTCAAGAGCGCTCATGCCTTTGAGGGCTTCAGCGATAGGGCCGTTAACGTTGGCAACTGCTTTGAGCACACCTTTACCCATGTAGCGAGATTTGTCGCCGTCGCGGAGCTCAAGAGCTTCGTTTTCGCCGGTAGAAGCACCTGAGGGAACAGAGGCACGACCACGAGCACCTGATTCAAGAATTACGTCAACTTCAACTGTGGGGTTGCCGCGTGAATCGAGCACTTGGCGACCGATGATTTTTTCAATTTTCATTGTGTTGATAATTAAAAATTATAGGTGATTAATTTAATTAGTTACATTTAAATTGAGCAATTGCAAAGTTACAATTTTTTTATTAAAATTCATAAGTGATTTTGGTAAATTTATGTTGAGGAATATCCTAAAACAAAAAAAATTGCCACCTTCCGAAAAAAAATCGGCATAGTGGCAATTTTTATGATTGAGCTAAATCAGCAATTATTCAGCTGATTCTTTAACTTCTTCAGTTGCTTTCACTTCCACTTCAACTGCGGGTTGCTCAGCTTTGGGGGCAGAAGAGCGGCGTGAGCGGCGGGTGCGTGATTTCTTAACTTCGTTAGTTTTGAGCATGTTTTCGTTGTAATCAACAAGCTCGATGAAGCAAGTTTTAGCGTTGTCGCCAAGACGGTTACCGGTTTTGAGGATACGGGTGTAACCACCAGGGCGATCGGCTATTTTCTGAGAAATTTCGCGGAAGAGTTCGGTAACCGCTTCTTTGTTTTGGAGGTAAGAGAAAACAAGGCGGCGGTTAGCCATGCTGTCTTCTTTAGCGCGGTTGATCAAGGGCTCGGCATAAACGCGGAGAGCTTTAGCTTTAGCGAGCGTTGTGAAGATGCGTTTGCGCTGGATAAGTGCGATGGTCATGTTAGCCAAGAGAGCGTCGCGATGGGCTTTCTTGCGGCTAAGGTGATTAAATTTTTTATTGTGTCTCATCGTTTGTTACTCTTTATCTAATTTGTATTTTGAAATATCCATTCCAAATGAAAGGTTAAGCGAAGCTAACAATTCATCGAGCTCAGTGAGCGATTTTTTACCGAAGTTACGGAATTTAAGCAAGTCGTTCTTGTTGAACACGACGAGCTCGCCGAGGGTTTCAACTTCAGCGCTCTTCAAGCAGTTGAGCGCGCGAACTGAAAGATCCATGTCAACAAGCTTGGATTTGAGGAGTTGACGCATGTGGAGCACTTCTTCGTCAAATTCCTGATTGTTTTGAGCGTCGGGAGTTTCGAGAGTAATTTTTTCGTCAGAGAAGAGCATCAAGTGATAAATCAAGATTTTTGCTGCTTCTTTGAGAGCTTCTTTGGGATGGATTGAACCGTTTGTGGTTATTTCGATAATAAGTTTTTCGTAGTCGGTCTTTTGGTCAACGCGGAAGTTTTCAACCGAATACTTGACATTTTTAATGGGGGTGTAGATTGAGTCAATAGCGAGGACGTGAATATCGTCAACGTTAGCTTGATTTTCTTCAGCAGGAACCCAACCGCGACCTTTATTAATGGTCAACTCGATTTGAATAGAGGCGTCTTTATCCAAATGGCAGATTACGAGCTCCGGATTCAGGACTTCAAAGCCTGTAAGGGCTTTACCGATATCACCGGCTTTGAATTCCTCTTGGCCTGACACGGTAATGCTGACCTTTTCAGCCTCGGTGTCTTCTACGATTTTTTTGAGGTCAACCTTCTTGAGGTTAAGGATGATATTAGTAACATCTTCCTTAACGCCGGGGATGGTATCAAATTCATGTTTAACGCCATTGATTTTAATGGTAGAGATTGCGTAGCCTTCCAATGAAGAGAGCAACACTCTACGGAGCGCGTTACCAACGGTGATACCATAGCCGGGTTCCAAAGGTTTAAACTCAAATTTCCCGAAGAAGTTGTCGGCTTCCAACATCAGGACTTTGTCAGGTTTTTGGAATGCTAAAATAGCCATGGATATAACTTATTAAAGATTATTATTTAGAATACAATTCGACGATAAGTTGCTCTTTGATGTTCTCGGGAATATCTTCGCGAGCAGGCACATGGAGCAAGCGGCCGGATTTAGTTGCTTCGTCCCATTCGATCCAGGGATATTTGCTGTGGTTGAAGCCGCTGAGAGCGTCGGCAATCACTTCGAGTGATTTAGATTTTTCACGAACACCTACAACGTCGCCGGGTTGCACTTGATAAGAAGCGATGTTAACTACTTGGCCGTTTACGGTGATGTGGCGGTGAAGCACCAATTGACGTGCTGCTGCACGAGTGGGAGCTATACCGAGACGATACACAACGTTGTCTAAACGTGATTCGAGCAATTGAAGAAGGATTTCACCAGTAATACCTTTGAGGCGTGAAGCTTTTTCAAATAGGTTGCGGAATTGTTTTTCGAGAACGCCGTAAGTGTATTTAGCTTTTTGTTTTTCGCGGAGCTGAGTACCGTATTCTGATGTTTTACGACGACGGTTAGCGCCATGCTGGCCGGGGGGGAAGTTGCGGCGTTGGAGTACTTTATCTTCTCCGAAGATGGGTTCGCCGAATTTACGAGCGATTCTTGATTTTGGGCCTGTATATCTTGCCATTTTAAAATCTTATTAGAAGAAATGAGCTGATTGCTGGAATAAATTACTATAAGACGGGCTTTCATTGAGGCTATTGTTAGCAGCCGCGACTATAGAGAGGTTGATAAATTATAGTCAAATGAAAGTAGAGCGAAATTGAAAAGCTACTCTATTCTTAAGCCTGCTATCAAAGCCGATCATTAAAATAATTAAAAACTCAATAGCTCGGAGTTAATGTAAAAGATTTAATTAGAGGGTTTTTATCAATTGAGCTTACCATGAAGTCAGCCCACTGTTGATATTAAACACGACGACGTTTGGGAGGACGGCAACCGTTGTGGGGAAGCGGAGTAACGTCGATGATTTCAGTAACTTCGATACCAGCACCGTGGATTGTACGGATTGCTGATTCGCGACCGTTACCGGGACCTTTAACATAAGCTTTTACTTTGCGCAAGCCTAAGTCGTAGGCAGTTTTTGCGCAATCTTGTGCTGCCATCTGTGCTGCATAGGGAGTGTTCTTCTTAGAACCACGGAAGCCCATTTTGCCGGCTGATGACCAAGAGATAACTTGACCTTCGCTGTTAGCGAGACAAACGATGATGTTGTTAAAAGAAGAGTGAACGTGAAGTTGGCCGTCGGCGCTGACTTTAACGTTTCTTTTCTTAGCTGCGACTGTTTTCTTTGCCATAATTTATCGTTATTTAGTAGCTTTCTTTTTGTTAGCAACGGTTTTCTTGCGACCTTTACGGGTGCGGGCATTGTTTTTGGTGCTCTGGCCGCGCACGGGGAGGCCGATACGATGGCGGATACCACGGTAGCAACCGATATCCATCAAGCGCTTGATGTTGAGTTGGATTTCACTGCGAAGATCACCTTCTACTTTATAGTCAGAGCCGATTACTTCACGCACTTTAGCTGCTTGAGCATCGGTCCAATCTTTTACTTTGATGTCTTCACTGATTTCGGCTTTTTCAAGAATGGTCTTTGCTGCACTGCGACCGATGCCGAAGATGTAAGTCAAGGCGATAACACCTCTTTTGTTTTGGGGGAGGTCAACTCCCACTATACGTACTGCCATAGTTATTCTGACTTTGGTTTTAAAAGCAATTAAAACGTTAGGGGATTAACCTTGACGTTGTTTGTATTTAGGATTTTTTTTGTTGATAACGTAAAGGCGGCCTTTACGACGTACGATTTTGCTGTCAGGGGTGCGCTTCTTGACTGAGGCTCTTACTTTCATATCTTGTATTTATTGTTAAATGTTATTTGTATCGATATGCAATTCGACCTTTAGAAAGGTCATAGGGTGACATTTCAACTCTCACCTTATCGCCGGGAAGGATTTTAATGTAATGCATACGCATTTTTCCGGAGATATGGGCTGTGATTTCGTGACCATTTTCCAATTCTACACGAAACATTGCATTTGAGAGTGATTCGACGATAGTGCCGTCGAGTTCGATAGCTGCTTGTTTAGCCATATTTTTGATTTAGATGAAACGATCTTTCAGAACTTCTTCGATATAATCAAAAGTAGTCAGGATTTCGGTTTTTCCGTCTACTATTGCCACGGTATGCTCATAGTGGGCCGAAGGTTTACGGTCGCGGGTGCGACATGTCCATCCGTCACTTTCAATGATTATGTTTCGGCTTCCAAGATTAATCATGGGCTCAATTGCCAAACACATACCATTTTTAATAAGTGGGCCGGTGCCACGACGCCCGTAGTTCGGGACATCAGGACTTTCATGCATATGCCGTCCGATACCATGACCACACATTTCTCTTACTACGCTATAACCGCGCTTTTCGCAATATGTCTGGATAGCGTTGGAAACATTTCCTAAACGCTCACCCTCCTTGCATGCATCGATGCCAACGTAGAGAGCTTCTTTAGTGGTTTTGCACAAGGCCATAACCTTAGGGTCAATTTCGCCAACGGTAAACGTATAGCATGAATCGCCATTAAAACCGTTGAGTTCAACCACACAGTCAGTACCGATTATGTCTCCCTCGCGCAAAGTATAGTTTGAAGGGAAACCATGCACTACTGTTTCGTTCACCTCTATGCAAAGAGTTCCGGGGAAGCCATTATATCCTAAACAGGCGGGGCGACCACCATTGTCGAGAATAAATTCTCGGGCAATGGTGTCGAGCCTGTGAGTTGTGACTCCCGGTTGAATCCACTTGGCGACTTCGCCAAGCGTCATGCTGACGAGAGTGTTTGCAGCTCTCATCTGATTGATTTCTTCGGGTGTCTTAAGATAGATCATTATTAAAAATCAGCTTTCGGATTAATAAGCGCTACCGGTTGTACGACCTTTAATCTTGCCGTCTTTCATCAATCCGTCGTAATGGTGCATCATCAAGTGTGACTCGATTTGCTGGAGAGTATCCAAAACCACACCTACCATGATGAGCAATGATGTGCCACCAAAAAATTGGGCGAAGTTTTGAGAAATGCCGAGTGTGCGAGCAAAAGCAGGCAAAATAGCAACAATTCCAAGGAAAATAGAGCCGGGCAATGTGATGCGCGACATGATTGAATCAAGATATTCGGCAGTTTTTTTGCCGGGCTTAACTCCGGGGATAAATCCGTTGTTACGTTTGATATCTTCTGCTATTTGAGTGGGGCGCACTGTGATAGCTGTGTAGAAGTAAGTAAACGCAACGATAAGGATAAAATAAACGAAGTTATACCAGAAACCATTGATGTTGGTAAACGCTCCGAGGAAGCCTGATGACTTTGAGCTGAAGCCTGCGATGGTCAAGGGGATGAACATCAAAGCTTGAGCAAAGATGATAGGCATAACGCCGGCAGCATTAACTTTCAATGGAATAAACTGGCGTGCGCCACCATATTGCTTGTTGCCGACAATGCGCTTGGCGTATTGAACGGGAACTTTGCGAGTACCTTGCACGAGAAGCACGGCACAAACGGTAACGGCAAAAAGGAGAACGAGCTCAATAATGAACATTACCAAACCGCCTTGTGAACCTTGGGTTCCGGGCAGACGGCTATAGAACTCATAATAGAGAGCCATTGGGAGACGGGCAATAATACCTACGAGGATGATAAACGAAATACCGTTACCAATACCGCGCTCGGTAATGCGCTCGCCCAACCACATAATGAACATTGAACCGGCAGCCAGCACAATTGTCAGGAATACAATTGTCATGATTGTGAAATGCAGACCGGTTTGAGCCTGGAGGTTGTAAAGGTAAGCAGGACCTTGAACAAGCAGAATCAAGACAGTCAGATAGCGGGTATATTGTGTCAGTTTCTGACGACCGCTTTCCCCTTCCCTTTGCATTTTTTGGAAGCTGGGGAGAACCATTCCTGCAAGCTGAATAACGATTGACGCTGTAATATAAGGCATAATACCGAGAGCGAAAACCGAAGCTTGAGAGAATGCGCCACCTGAGAACATATCGAGGAGCTGCATCAAGCCGCTATCAGTTTGAGCATTCATGCCAGCAGCAATCTGGTCGGTGTCGATGCCGGGAAGGCATATATAACAACCGAGGCGATAAACTACTACCAACAGGAATGTGATAGTCAGACGTTGACGAAGCTCGTCAATAGTCCAGATGTTTCTTATGGTTTGAACAAATCTCATCTTGTCTTAGACTTTTTTGATTGAACCACCGGCTGCAACGATGGCATTTTCTGCAGCTGCTGAGAAAGCGTTAGCTTCTACTTCAATTGCTTTAGTGATTACACCGTTAGCGAGGATCTTAACGAGTTGACGTTTATTGATAAAGCCTGCTTGACGGAGTTGTTCCAAACCAATTGATTGCAATTGGAGTTCAGTTGCAAGTGCTTCGATAACATCAAGGTTGATTGCTTTATAAGCAACGCGATTGATGTTTTTAAAGCCGAATTTGGGGAGTCGGCGTTGGAGGGGCATTTGGCCACCTTCGAAGCCGATTTTACGGCTGTAGCCTGAACGTGATTTTGCACCTTTGTGGCCACGGGTTGAGGTACCGCCTTTGCCGGATCCTTGACCACGGCCGATACGAGTTTTTTTCTGTACGGAACCAACGGCCGGTTGAAGATTGCTTAAGTCCATAGTAAGGAATTTTGAAGGGGTTTATGATTAGGCGTTGGTAACTTCTACGA
>CAMWUH010000049.1 GCA_947177325.1 uncultured Bacteroidales bacterium | reverse complement strand
CAAACGGGGCTCGAACCCGCGACCCTCAGCTTGGGAAGCTGATGCTCTACCAACTGAGCTACTGCCGCATGATATATATGTCACCCGCTTCAGCGGGCTCGGAGCGGTCATGGCAGGCCATAACCCTACAACTTTGTTTTAAGGCGGATATCCGACTGTGGGGTAAACCCGGCAGGCCTTGCGAGGGGCTCTTGAGGGTTTTCGGAGAGATTACGGATGCAAAGTTATAAAAACTTTCGTAATTAAAGTAAAATAATGGTGGAAAAATTGTAAATTTGCAGTTATCTACTCTGATAGGAAGGGGCGTGGGTGAATGCGTACTTGCGCTCTGAAAATATAGATTACAGAATATATTATGGATAAAGACAGTTTAAAGGAATTACAGGCCGATGTCGATGGCTTGGCTACCTACGAATATCTCGCCAATCATATAGATGATTGCGAGGCCGATTTGAGTTTTTTGATTGAAAACATGATTAAGGTTGACCCTAACGGTCAATTTTTGGTCAGTGCGTCGCGCTATCTGGCGGCTATTGACCGTGAGCATTTCGCAGAAGCGATCAACCAAATGGTGGCAGCGGCGATTGACAAGGACCGTGAGCGCCGCTATATCGGCGACCTCCTTGATGCGCTCTATGGGGCAGACTATAAGGAGCGGGCAGCTGAGTTGGCGGCCGCCGACAATAATTTCCGTCGTATTTACAAACGCATCTATCCTAATCAAAACAGTCTTTAATGTTCCCAAAACTTGAAATTGCAGGCTAAGACAACTGTTAAAAATCATTTAGAATCTTTGAAGTTACTTATGAAATTACTTAATTGGATAGCCTTGGCGCCGATGTTGCTGATGGCAAGTTGCGCGGCCGATGCAGAGAAATCGCCTGTACAGTCGGCCTCGAACCCTACAATAGAGGAGGAGGCTACGCCCCAATCGGCTGCGGAGGCAGCACGCTCGTCAACCTCGTCAGCGACTGAAACCGAACAACTTAATAACGAAAACGATATGACAACAGAAGAAGCTACCGCTACAACTACGCCAGCCGGCGATGTTAAAGTGAAAATCGATACAAATAAGGGCTCGTTCACCGTGCTGCTCTACGGGGATACTCCTCACCATCGCGATAACTTTGTGAAACTGGCCAAAGAGGGCTTTTATGAGGGCACTCTTTTTCACCGCGTAATCAAGGATTTTATGGTTCAAGCGGGAGATCCGGATTCAAAAAATGCGCCTGCGGGCAAAATGCTCGGGTCAGGCGACCCGGGCTACACCCTTGCCGCCGAGATTGATTATCCCCGCCACTTCCACCGTCGCGGAGCGTTGGCTGCCGCCCGTCAGGGTGACCAGGTGAACCCTGAACGCCGCTCGTCGGGGTCGCAATTTTATGTTGTTACCGGCCAGGTATACAAGCCGGAGCAATTGAAACAATTTGAGCGCCAGATGCAGACAATGGCCGAGCAAGCCGCTTTTGACCGCTTGGCTCAAGCGTCGCGCGACACCATCATGTCGATGCGCCGCAATCGCGACCAGGCCGGATTGATGGCGTTGCAGGAGAAGCTCGTGGCTGAGGCAAAGGCCGAGGCAGCCGCTTCGCCCGCCAAAATGACTCCGGAAATGATTGAGGCTTACACCACAGTCGGCGGTACACCTCACTTAGACGGACAATACACCGTGTTTGGCGAAGTGATTGACGGCATGGATGTTATCGACAAAATTCAAGGCGTAGCCACCGATAGAGCCGACCGCCCGACCGAAGATGTTAAAATTGAAAAGGTAACAGTGCTCTAACGGCGCGAAGGTTACACTGCAATGCAATGGTAGAAACTGAAAGTTTCGAGCTTGACAATGGCTTGCGGTTGATAGTGTCGCCCGACACGTCAACGGCAATGGCCGCAGTCAATGTGCTGTATAACGTAGGAGGCCGCGATGAGGACCCGGAGCTGACGGGATTGGCTCATTTGTTTGAGCATCTGATGTTTGCGGGGTCGGCCAACATAGCATCGTTTGACGGCGAATTGCAGCGCGCCGGGGGCATATCGAATGCCTGGACCTCAAATGATTTCACGAATTTCTATGATGTGTTGCCGGCACAGAATCTGTCGACAGCGCTGTGGCTTGAGAGCGACCGGATGCTGTCGTTGAGCTTCAAACCGGAGGCACTGGAGGTGCAGCGCAATGTTGTTATAGAGGAGTTCAAGCAGCAATGCCTGAACCGTCCTTACGGCGATTTGTCGCATCATCTCAACAGCCTGGTTTATAAAGAACACCCTTACCGCTATCCGGTTATCGGGAAAGAGCCGGGCCATATAGAGCGAGTGAAGCTCGACGACATACGCAAATTCTTCTATGCCCACTATGCACCCAACAATGCCGTGGTGGCCGTTACGGGCAATGTAGAGCCGGCGCAGGTAGCTGAGGAGTTTGCCCGATGGTTCGGCAATATACCGCGACGCGAAGTAGCACCGCGGACTTACAAGCCCGAGCCGTTGCAAACCGAAGCGCGGATAAAGCGGGTGAGCGGCAACGTGCCTTACACATCGGTGGCGCTGGCTTATCCGATGAGCGGATATGGCACGGAACAATATCGGGCACTCGATTTGCTGACAGATATACTGGCCAATGGAAGGTCGTCGCGCTTCTATCGCGATTTGTTGATGGCCACCGACTTATATGTCGACGCAGACAGCTCCATTCTCGGCACGGAGGAGGAGGGTATGTTTCTGGTCAACATGCGATTGATGCGCAACGACGACGCTACTGTCGAGGAGGCAATCAGGAGAGTGGATGAGCAGCTGCAAATGATGATAGAGCAGGGGCCGACGGAATATGAGGTAGAGCGGGCCTTTAACCGAATGGCCTCAAATGTGAAGTTTTCTTACCTGAATTATCTGTCGAAAGCACAGGCGCTGGCAATGGCGCTTATGCACAATGAGGATATTAACGCCATACTCCCGCAATATAAAGAACTTACGCCCGAGGTGCTACGCCGAGCTGCACGTGAAGTGATAGTGGATACGCGGCGCAACACATTGATATATTCGCCAGCCGATTAAACAACCGTCCCCGAGAGATATGACGCTCAAACTATTGAAAGCTACAATCGTGATGCTGATCGGAGTGCTGCTTGCAGGGTGCTCGGCCACGCGCCATGTGCCCGACGGGAGCAGATTGCTGACATCATCGACCATTACGATAGAGGGGGAGGCTGAGGGGATTGACCGCACGGCGCTTCAGAATTATTTGCGCCAGCAGCCGAATCAGCGAGTGTTGGGGTTTGCGAAGCTGTCGTTGGGCGTTTATAATATGTCGGGGCGCGACTCAACGCGCTGGTACAATCGCTGGCTGCGCAACCTGGGACAGGCGCCGGTTATCCATAGCTCGGCCCTGACCGAGCAATCGCGGCGTCAACTTCAGTTGGCAATGGTCAACCGAGGCTACAACGATGCGCGCGTCACGGTTGACTCCGTGACCAATCGCGACAAGCGTATCAGTCTTGATTACCGAATTGACCCCGGAGAGCCGTTTTACGTTGAAACGTTCAACTACACATTTGATGACCCTGCGATAGGGGAAATCATCATGGCCGACACGCTGGCCACCGACATACCGCTCGGCACGCTGCTCGACCGCAATCTGCTCGACGAACATCGCTCGGCATTAACCCGCCGATTGCGCGACCGCGGGTATTATGCTTTTAATAAGGAATTCATTACCTTCATTGCCGACACCGTGGCCGGCAGCAAGGGTGTGGAGCTGACGATGCACGTTAACCGCCCCGACGTGACGCCCGCCGACTCGATAGGCCGGCACAGGCGCTACATAGTCAGAAGAGTGATTTACAGGCTCGATGATGAAGAGGCTGACCGCGATGTGAAGCTTGACACCGTAGGCCGAGGCAATGTAGAGATAATATATGGAAAGGACAAATATCTGTCGCCGTCGATACTCGACGACCTTTGCTATATAGAGCCCGGTGAGCCGTATAACGCTACGCAGGTTGACCGCACTTATGAGGCGCTGTCGAGATTAGGAATACTGCGGTATGTCAACATAGCGATGCGACCGGTAGGGGTGACGGGCGATGTGGCGTGGTTAGATGCCGTTATCACCCTGTCGCGCACCAAGAAGCAATCAATTACCTTTGAGCTCGACGGCACGAACTCGGAGGGTGATTTGGGTTTCGGCGTGGGGGTGATTTACCAACACCGCAATCTGGCTCACGGGTCGCAATTGCTAACGGCCAAATTCAGAGCTGCATACGAGAGTATATCGGGTAACGTAGAGGGGCTGATAAATGACCGCTACAGCGAATATTCGGCCGAAGTTGGGATAACGTTTCCGAAATTCGAGGCACCGTTTTTGTCGAAAAGCTTCAAGCAGAAGGTGACGGCGCGCACGGAATTTACGGTGTCGTTCAACTATCAGGAACGCCCGGAATACACCCGCATTATATCGGGGCTGGCATGGAAATACAAATGGGACAACCGATTCAACACCGTGCGCCACACCTACGATTTCATAGACTTGAACTATGTGAAACTGCCCCGCTCAACAATTGATTTCATCAACACCATAGCTCCGACCAACCCACTGCTTCGCTACAGCTATGAGGACCACCTGATTATGCGCATGGGATATTCGCTCTATCGCACTAACCGCCGGCAGACGACGTCGCGCGACTTGTTTGCGCAAAGCGGTTTTCAGCGAGATATATGGGTTGTGAGGGCATCGGTGGAAACGGCCGGTAACTTTCTCTACGCCTTGTCGAAAGCGATAGGGCTGCATCGCCACGGCGGAGCCTACAAGATTTTCGACACACAATTCGCCCAATATGCCAAAGCGGAGGCCGACTATTCTTACAGCCATGCTTTTACCCGCCGCCAATCGATAGCGCTGCACGCCGGGGTGGGTATAGGAGTGCCATACGGCAACTCGTCGATGATACCGTTTGAGAAGCGATTCTATGCCGGGGGCGCCAACTCGGTAAGAGGCTGGGGGGTGCGCACATTGGGCCCCGGCAGTTACGACTCCAAAAACTCCGTTACCGACTTTATCAATCAGTGTGGCGACATAAGGCTGGACCTCAGTGTTGAGTATCGCGCCAAGTTGTTTTGGGTAGTTGAGGGAGCATTGTTTATCGACGCCGGCAATATCTGGACAATTCGCAACTATGAAAATCAGCCGGGGGGGTGGTTCCGGTTTAATAAATTCTACAAAGAGATAGCGGCGGCCTACGGCGCTGGCTTGCGTTTTGACTTCTCCTACTTCCTGCTGCGCCTTGACCTTGGGTTGAAAGCTCACAACCCGGCAATGGGGCAAGAACCGTGGCCGTTAATTCACCCCAATTGGCATCGCGATGCAACTTTTCACTTCTCAATCGGTTATCCTTTTTAGAGGATATGAGATCCAAGAACCGTTTCTCGGAATTTACACAATCAGCTTATGAAAAAACTCGTTATATTTGACCTCGACGGTACATTGCTCGACACGATTTCAGACCTTGGACAAGCAGCCAACTACACGCTGTCGCTCCACGGCTATCCGACGCATCATTTGTCGTCGTATCCCCACTTTGTAGGCAACGGCATTTCGCGCTTGATTGAGCGGGTGCTACCGGCCGAGGAGCGGTCGGAAGAGTTGGTGGCGCGGTTGCGACATGATTTTATCGACTATTACAACCATCATTTGGCAGACCACACTCACCCTTATCCGGGCATACGCGATTTGCTGCTCGACCTCACGGATGCGGGGATAGGTTGCGCCGTGGCATCGAATAAATATCAGGAGGGGGTTGACAGGCTGATAAATCATTTCTTCCCGGATATACCGTGGGCGGCGATAGAGGGTCAGCGCGACGGAATGCCCACCAAGCCCGACCCGTCGATAGTTTTCGATATACTCGGCAAATGTCCGACGCGCAAGGCGAATGTGCTGTATGTGGGGGATTCGGGCGTGGATATGGAAACTGCCCGACGAGCTGCGATTGAATCGGTTGGAGTCAGTTGGGGCTTTCGCTCGGTGCAGGAATTGACCGAGAATTATGCCGACCATATAGTCAACTCCCCGGCCGAAATCTACGAGCTGGCGATAAAGTGAATGGGGCGGGTCAGGCGAGGCCGGAGGGGTGGCCGGAGTGGGAGGCTTGCTCAGCCGGGGTGTGAGCGGGTTGAGGCCGGTCGGGGGTGTCGAATGATGCGGCTGTGGGTATGATTTCGTGGCCTTGAGGGGAGTGGAGAGTTTCGACGTGATGAGCCTTGCGCGGTTTTTTCATAGGTGTTTTGAGCTCATCGAACCCTTCGCCGTAGACGCCCTGAACGGCGGCCTGAGTGACAAATGCGTTTGGGTCGATCGACTTGATGATGCGCGATATGTTGGTGGCTTCGAGGCGTCGGCAAATAACCAACAACACTTTCACCTCTTTTTTGCTATACCATCCCATGCCGTTGAGGACGGTGCAACCGCGATGGGCTTCGTTGTTAATCGCTGTGGCGATATATTCCCATTTTTTAGAGAAGATGGTGAATTGCACTGATGAGCGGTTGGAGTTGATGACCTGGTCCATGGTGACGGACACGATAAGGAGGGTAATCAGGCCGTAGACAAATCGGGGTAAACCATCATGAACGCCGAATATGAGGAGGGTGCATGAAATGGTGCATATATCCATGCATTGCATTGTGCGGCCAAAGGAGATGTTGCGCTTCTTGGACATGATGGCGCCAACGATGTCGGTACCGCCGGTGCTACCGTTGTGAACGATGGCCAGGCCAACGCCAACGCCGGCGAGCATCGAGCCGATGATGACATTCATAAAAGGCTGCCCTTTGACGATCGGCTCCGGGAAGAATGGCTGGAGCACGCCGATAAATACTGAAATTATTGTAACGCCAAAAATAGTGCGGATAACGAATTGCTTGCCGACGACTCTGAAGGCGATTGCGAGCATGATGATGTTGATGGCGTACATTGAGACAGCCACCGGGATGCCGTAGCCAAACAGTTTCAGGGAAAAATAGTAGAGTACCTGTCCGATACCGGCCATGCCACCGGTAATGACGTTTTCGGGGGCCAGGAAGGCCGAGAAGCCAAAGGCGTAGATTGCGATGCCAAAGGTGATGAAAAAGTAGTCTTTCAGACCGGTGAGAAGTTGTGAACGCTGCATGGATGTAGATTGGTTAATTACAGATGCAAAATTAGCTTAAATTTTGATATTAACAACACATCGGGAGCAAGATTTTTTTCTTATCTTTGCAGGGAGTATGGGACAAAAGGCCCGTAACAAATTGAAAGTTAAAAATCAGATAAAAAATCAAAGATGGAAAAAATTATATTGACTGGCGACCGCCCCACCGGAAAGCTCCATTTGGGGCACTTCGTAGGGTCGCTGCGCCGACGTGTGGAATTGCAGAATTCGGGAGAGTTTGATAAAATCTACGTTATGATTGCCGATGCGCAGGCGCTGACCGATAATGCTGACAATCCCGAAAAGGTACGCCAGAATGTGATTGAAGTGGCGTTGGACTATCTGTCGGTTGGTATCGACCCGGCTAAAACTACGATTTTCATTCAGTCGCAGGTGCCGGAGCTGACAGAGTTGGCGTTCTATTATATGAACTTAGTGTCGGTGGCACGCGTACAGCGCAATCCGACGGTCAAGACCGAAATCAAGATGCGCAACTTCGAATCGTCAATTCCGCTGGGTTTCTTCTGCTATCCGGTTTCGCAGGCCTCGGATATCACTGCGTTCAAGGCCACGACGGTGCCGGTTGGTGAAGACCAGGCGCCGATGATTGAGTTGACACGCGAAATTGTCAATCGTTTTAACCACATCTATGGGCCAACGCTCGTAGAGCCCGAGATTTTGTTGCCTGAAAATGCGGCATGCCTGCGCTTGCCCGGTACCGACGGCAAGGCCAAGATGTCGAAGTCGCTCGGCAACTGCATTTATCTGTCGGACACGGCTAAAGAGGTTGCGAAGAAGGTGAAAAGCATGTACACCGACCCGCTACACCTGAATGTAAGCGACCCGGGCCACCTCGAAGGGAACTGTCCGTTTATCTATCTCGATGCGTTCTCAACGGCCGAGCACTTCCCGAAATATGCGCCTGATTATCAGTCGCTCCAGGAAATGAAAGACCACTATACCCGCGGCGGCTTAGGCGACGGCACGGTGAAGAAAACCCTTATCGGTATTCTCGAAGAAACGTTGCAACCGATTCGCGAGCGTCGCGCTCAATTCGAGAAAGATATTCCGGCCGTGTACGACATTCTGAAGGCCGGTTCGGAAAAAGCCCGCGAGGCTGCGGCCCGCACTCTCGACGAGGTGCATGCGGCCATGAAAATCAATTATTTCAGCGACCGGGCATTAATCAACGAACAAGCACATAAATACAATGGCTAATCTGATATTATTTGACAATCCGGAGGAGCGGTTGAATTTGCTCCCGCTTACTTTTACCCGCCCGATGGCCGATTTGCGCGTGGGCATAACCACGTTGCGTCAAAAATGGGAAACATTGCTGGGCGTGGAGAGCTCATCGTCGCTGACAGCCGATTATCTGTCGGAGAAATTTCCGCCGGTCGTGACTGATGAAAATCTTTTTGTGGCCGGCAACGTTGTCGCTACTCCAGCTTTGGCCGAAGCCGTAAAAGGGCTGAAAGCGGGGCAGGCTCTGATTGACGGCACAGAGCGCTTGATAGCCGTGTGCGCGTCGATGGAGGCATTTCGCTCAGGTGATTTCAATATTGTGGCAACAGAGCTTAAGGCGGAGGCTATTGTCAATCTTTACGATATTTTCGGTATTAACGGCCGAATGATTGTAGAGGACTACAAATTGGTAGACACTGCCGACTCTCAGGCGATTTCGCCGACTAACACCATTATCGGCCCGACGCACGACGAGGCGGGCCGACCGCTGATTTATATTGCTCCGGGGGCCCGATGTGAGGGCGCGATGCTCAACACCACGGCCGGTCCAATCTACGTTGCTCCCGAGGCGGAAGTGATGGAGGGCTCGTGTCTGCGCGGTCCGATTGCTATATGCCGTCACGCCACTGTAAATATGGGCACCAAAATCTACCCAGCCACTACCATCGGCCCGTGGTCGAAAGTAGGAGGCGAGCTCAACAATGTGGTTATCATAGGTTACAGCAACAAGGCACATGACGGCTTTTTAGGGAATGCCGTTGTGGGTGAATGGTGTAATCTCGGCGCCGGTTGCGTGGCTTCGAATCTGAAGAATGATTACACGCCAATTAAGCTTTGGAACTATCCGGCTCATCGTTTTTTGAAAACCGGCTTGCAATTTTGCGGCCTGATTATGGGCGACCATTCCAAGGCCGGCATCAATACAATGTTTAACACTGCCACAGTTGTCGGCGTAGGGGTGAATGTTCACGGCTCGGGATTTCCGCGTAATTTCATCGCATCGTTCCAAGAGGGTGGCGCAAGCGGTTTCAGCGACGTTTCGCTGACTAAATTCTTCGAGATAGCCGAGCGCGTTATGGCTCGCCGCGGTTTGAAGTTGACCGATGTAGACCGCCGTCTGTTCACCGCTATCAATCAACAGGCCGACAATTATAAGTAAGATCCGGTTTCCCTGTTAGGTTAACTATGTCAGCTATTATTAAGAAGTCAATAATATTAGCGTCTGTTGTAGCCACTATTCTTAGCGGTTGTACAGGGAACTCCCGTGTTAAAGACTTTAAGGAGTTTCTTGTAAATCGTGCCGATAGCCTCGCATTAGCAAAATGCACTGAGGAAAATATGCTAATGTATTTAAACTCTTATAAGAAAGACCCGAGTAATTTTGAATTTTGGATTAATCAGATTAAAGGACATCAAAAGGGTGTTTGTCGTGAACTTAGCGGTGATTGCTCCGTAATCAAGGATTTGGATAAAGAGTATGGCCGAGAGCTATCATTTGAAGAGGCGTTTCAGATAATAATGTCTCGGCCTGACACTACGGCGCCCCCTGACAGCGTTGTGATGTTGCAAAGATTAATAACTTCTCTGAACGAGTACACTGAACATATAACTATCTGGGAAGAGTCTAAAAAGATGGATCCGACAATATAAATTGCTTAGATAAGAAAAGGCTTGACAATAACATCAAAAGCTGCCAGACCAAGACTGTCGGGCAGCTTTTGATGTATAGAAGGGGTGAAAAAAGGGGTCAATCTAAAAAAGCGGTTGTTAAATATGAAAGAGACCGGTAGATATTCATTGTTTGCACAACATCGTCCACACTTTCAGCGTGGACTCATCGGCTTCTTCGACTTGACGTCCTCGGACTGCGTCCAAGGTTTATCATAAACGTCGCTGCTGCGCAGCTCAATGTGAAGACAAATTCTTTACTCGGTTTTATAACATTTCAACCGGGTTTTACTACTGACCCGAAAAGGGGATTAGCGGGGGGAGAGCTGCCAGAAGGCGAGGGCTGAGGCGGCGG
>CAMWUH010000048.1 GCA_947177325.1 uncultured Bacteroidales bacterium | reverse complement strand
ACTGTAAATTCGACGTTTGAAATAATTGATGACACTATCAATTCCCCCTTCGGAGGATTATCCGGGTTGTCGCCGGTGTTAGTCAGGATATATGATGCAATTATAAGCAATCCGGAAATTACCCATAAACTCTTGGCTGAATTATTGCATATCTCGGAATCAACGGCTAAAAGAGCTACACGCGAGCTCAAAAGGCTCGGTTATATAATGCGTGAAGGCTCTGACAAGTCCGGACTGTGGAAGATTTTGAAGTGAATATAGCGGAGTTGGAAATAGCTCGGTGGTCGATTTTACGATTTACCCGAGCAGAGGAGTCGAGCATATAAACGTTCCGAAAAAAGAGTAGCCAAACAGACTGACTTCTCGGCTATACTTGCTACACGTGCTACACTGCTACACAGGTAGTGCTACTGCTACACGTGCTACACTTGCTACACTGCTATACAGGTAGTGCTGCTACACGTGCTACACTGATTGTGATTGTCGGGTCGTGGGTTATCCGGTTAAATGGTCTAAAAAAAGAGACCGCCTAATAAAGATCAGGCAGTCTCAATATCGGTTGATTCTAATGTGGTATCCGGCAATTAATGAAGCAGCTCGGTCAGTGTCGGGTGAGCCAAGATGGTAGCTTCGAGGTTGGCCATTGTTAAATTGTTGGCCATGGCTATTGCTGCTGCGTTGACCAAGTCGGCGGCGTGGGCACCCACAACATGGCAGCCAACAATCTTGCCGCTTTCGGGGTCGGAAATCATCTTAACCATGCCACGCTCTGCGCCCATACTCATAGCCTTGCCGTTGGTGCCGTACATTGTTGAGGTTACCTTAACGGGCAGACCGAGTTCGGCGCATTTTTCCTCGGTCAGACCAACCATCCCTGCTTCGGGGAGGGTGAAAACGGCTGAGGGGATAACTCCGAGCTCGCACTCCAGTCCGGCCACACAGCGAGCTTGCGCTGTTGCGGCGTGAGCAAGCTGACATAAGCCGTTGACATCGCCTATGGCGTAGATACCGCTGACGTTAGTCTCGAAGGTTTCGGGGTTGACGGTGATGCCTCGGCGATTGAATTCAATGCCGGCTTTCTCCAATCCGTCGGGGAACTGCGGAACGCGCCCTACAGCCATCAGCACCTTTTGAGCAGTGACCGACTTCGGTTTCCCTTTTGATTCAAAGGTTACTTCGCCGTCGGCTGAAATTGAAGTAACTTTGGAATCGACGTGGAATTTGATGCCTCGTTGCGACAGCATGGAGCGCAATCGTTTGGCTATGGCGCGGTCGAATTGCGGTAGAATCTCCTTCATGGCTTCCACCACGGTCACATCTGAGCCCAGAGCAGCGAGAATGGACGCGAATTCCAACCCGATTACGCCACCGCCTATGATTACGATAGACTCCGGGCGCGTGTCGAGCGACAGAAGCTCATTGGAGGTGATGCAATGGTGAGCCCCTTCGATAGGGGGCATTGCCGGCTTTGCACCGGTGGCTATAACGATTTTTTTGCCGGTAATGATAGTGCCGTCGTCGGTAGCAACCTCGCCGGGTCCTTCAAGACGGCCACGTGAGCGAATGATGTCAACACCTTTGAGCGACGTCTCTATACCTTGGCGAAGCGTGCCGACAACTTCGTTTTTACGCTCCATCAGTTTGCTCCAGTCGATAGTGTTGACCGAGCAATCAATGCCATAGCGCGCACCCTCGGCTGCCTGAGAGGCCAATTCGGCAGCGTGGCAGAGGGTTTTGGTGGGAATACAGCCGCGATTAAGGCAGGTGCCACCGACGTTGTCAGGCTCTACCAAGGCTACTTTCAGCTCTTTGGCGTTGAGCATCGCAGCGAGTTCGTAACCCCCGGGTCCGGCTCCGAGTATGATGTAATCGTAATCAGGAGTCATTGCGTTGCAGTTGATCGAAAGTCACTACGGGCTTGAGGGCTGCCGCAGTGTCGTCGGGGTGAGAAATAGGAGTGTTGTGGGGCGCCGATTTCACTGTTTCGGGGTCGTTTGACGCCTCGATGGCGATGTTGCGCATCACATCGATGAAGTTGTCGATGATGTTGAGGCTTTCAGTTTCGGTTGGCTCGATCATCAGCGACTCGTGGAAGAGGAGGGGGAAGTAGATCGTGGGAGCGTGATAACCGTGGTCAAGCAGTCGTTTTGCAACATTGAGAGTGGTAACGCCGGTTGATTTGTCGCGCAATCCGTCAAACACAAATTCGTGCATGCAGATTCCCTCGATGGGGAGCAGATAGAGGTCTTTGAGGCGCTCCTTGATATAGTTGGCATTGAGGATGGCGAGACGACCGGCAGCAGCCAGGCCATCGCATCCCATTGTCAGGATATAGCTCAGGGCACGGATAGCCACGGCGTAGTTGCCGAGCGAAGAGCTGATACGACCCATTGATTCGGGGTTGTCGACACGGCGGAATGAGCCGTCGGCGAGCTTCTCAACCCGGGGGTTCGGGAGGAATTGCTCCAGACCTTTTCTAACGCCTACGGGGCCTGCACCGGGTCCGCCGCCTCCGTGAGGGGTGGAGAATGTTTTGTGAAGGTTGATGTGCATCACGTCAAAGCCCATATCGCCCGGGCGAGCTACGCCGAGCATAGGGTTGAGGTTGGCTCCGTCGTAGTAGAGCAAAGCCCCTGCATCATGCACCAATTTGGCTATCCGGGGAATGTTGTGCTCGAAAATGCCGAGAGTGTTGGGGTTGGTCATCATCACGGCAGCGATGGTGTCATCGAGCAGCTCGGCGAGAGCTTCAACGTCGACAGTGCCGTCGGGATAGCTCTTGACCGACACCACTTCCAGACCTGCCACGGCTGCCGAAGCCGGGTTAGTGCCGTGGGCCGAGTCAGGGATGATAACGCGGGTGCGTTTGAGGTCGCCACGCGAGTTGTGATAGGCGCGAATAATCATCAGCCCGGTCAGTTCGCCGTGGGCTCCGGCATAGGGGTTGAGCGTAAATTCGGCCATGCCGCCGATTTCAGAGAGGGCCGACTGGAGGTCGTAGTAGAGCTCCAGTGCACCTTGCACCGTAGAGTCGGGCTGACAGGGGTGGAGCGCTGCGAAACGGCGGTCGGCAGCCATCTCCTCGTTGATTTTGGGGTTGTATTTCATCGTGCAGGAGCCGAGGGGATAAAACCCGGAGTCAACACCGAAGTTATTGGTGCTCTGATTGTTATAATGGCGCACGAGGGTTGGTTCATCAACCTCAGGCAGATTGACCGCCTCGCCTCGGAGCAGGTTGGCGGCCAAGAAGTCGTCGGCCAACGGCAGATGATTGTCAGGGATGCGACATCCGCGTCGACCCGGTTGCGATAATTCAAATATGAGTGGAGAATATAGTTGTCGGTTCATATCGGTTAGGGATGATTTGGATGTTAGTTATAATTGAGCTGCTATGGCTGCATAGCGGTCGATGTCGTCGGCCGACTGCATTTCGGTAGCTGCAACAAGGAGCATGTCGTCAGCGATTTTCACGCCGCCGAGAATGTCGTTATCAGCCAAGCGTTGGAGCAGCTCGTCGATGTTGACCGATGTTTTGAGAGCCACTTCGTTGAGGAACGGCCGGGTGGGAAACGCTTTCGAGAATTTACCGGTTGCTTCGAGGCGACCGACGAGAGCGCGCACGGCGGCAGCGCCTTGACGGTTGATTTCCTGCAGCCCTTTTTCGCCCACGAGTGATGTATAGGCGGCAGCAAACAGGGCCATCAGGCCTTGGTTGGAGCAGATGTTGGATGTGGCTTTTTCGCGACGGATGTGTTGCTCGCGGGCTTGCAGAGTGAGCACGAATGAGCGCTGCCCGTTGGCATCGGTTGTTGCGCCTACAATGCGGCCGGGGATTTTGCGCATCAGAGCGGAGGTCGCGGTCATAAAGCCGAGATATGGGCCGCCGAAACTCAATGGCATGCCGAGCGATTGAGCGTCGCCGACGGCGATGTCGGCACCCCATTGGCCGGGCGTTTTGAGAATTGCGAGGGTCGAGGCCACGCAGTTGACGGCCAGAAGGGCTTTGACGGCGTGGACTTCATCAGCCAATCCGGTGTAGTCCTCCACGATGCCGTAGCGGTTGGGGGTAGCCACGATAACGCCTGCCACGTCGCCTTTGGCCAATTCGGCCGAGATAGCTTGACGCGATGTAACGCCGTCAGCTTCAGCAACTTCGGTGAGGCTGGCACCGTGGTATTTGCAATAGGTGGCGACTACTTCTCTGACCGCTTTATTGACGGTTGCTGAAATCAGCACGCGGTTTTTCTTACGGGCCGAGGCTACCATCATCAGAGCCGCTTCGGCGGTGGCTGTGGCGCCATCGTAGAGCGATGCGTTGGAGATTGGCAGGCCGGTCAGGCGCGACATAATTGTCTGGTACTCGAAGATATATTGCAGGGTGCCTTGAGATATTTCGGGTTGATAGGGGGTGTAGGCGGTGAGGAATTCCGAGCGGGCAATGAGCGAGAGTATCGCCGAGGGGGTCCAGTGGTCGTAGAATCCGTTGCCGGCAAAGCAGGTCAGGGGTTGGCATTTACGGGCCAGTGATTCGAAGAAGCGACGCACTTCAGGCTCGCTCATAGCTTCGGGCAGCTTGTAGGGGCGCGACAGGCGGAGCTCGCCGGGGATAACGCTCAGAAGGTCGTCGAGCGATTTCAAGCCGCAAACGCCGAGCATCTTTTCGATGTCGGCGTCGGTGTGGGGCAGATAAGGATGAGCCATTGCTGTTATTGTTCCGATTCTACATATTGGTTGTAAGCGTCGAGGTCCATGAGAGAGTCGAGCTCAGCGGGGTCGGTAAGTTTGATTTTGATAATCCATGCTTCCATAGCGTTTTCGTTGATCAGGCGGGGATTATCGGTGAGGGCTTCGTTGACTTCTATAACTTCGCCGCTGGCGGGGATGATGAGGTCGGAAGCTGCCTTTACGCTTTCGATTGCGCCGAAGTCATCACCTTCGGAAAACTCGTCGCCCACTTCGGGCATATCGACATATACAACGTTGCCGAGGGCGTGTTGGGCGTAGTCAGTGATGCCTACGTAGGCTTCGTCGTTTTCAACTACGCGCAGATATTCGTGGGTGGGTGTGTAATATATCTTTTCCATGATATTAGTGATTGGGATTTATGGGTTGGGGGATTATTTTTTGTAGCTTTTTTTGTAGAATTTCTTTGAAACGACTTCGGCGGGGAAGATTTTGCGGCGCACCTTGACCTGAAGCTTGGTGCCGAGGGCGGCGAAGCGGGCGTCGATGAGAGCCATAGCGAGCGATTTGTCGACCGAAATGCCGCGATAGCCGGTAGTTACGGTGCCGATTACGTTGCCGTCAGGGTCGAGCACCTCTGTGCCGTGGCGGGCGATGGCGCGGTCGAGTATTTCGAGGCCAACGATTTTGCGGGCGGGGCCTTCGGCTTTCTGCTTGGCAATTGCGTCGCGGCCAATGAAGTCGGGTTTGTCGAGCTTGACAAAGATGCCCAGTCCGGCTTCGAGGGGAGTGATGTCGTCGGCTAATTCGTCGCCGTAGAGGGGCAGAGCCACTTCAAAGCGGAGAGTGTCGCGGCAGCCCAGGCCGCACGGTTTTGCTTGGCCTGAAGCTATCAGGCGCGACCAGAACATGCGGGTCAGCTCGCGGTCGGCATAGATTTCAAAGCCATCCTCGCCGGTGTAGCCTGTGCGGGAAACGATGATGCGGTGCTGCCCGAAGTCGATGATTTTGAATGTGTAGAATTTAAGGTCGTCTATTTCAAGGCCAAGCACGTTTGTGATAACCTTTTCAGCTTCGGGACCTTGGATGGCAAGCTCGCCGTAGTCGTCGCTCTGATTGGTGACGGTGCAGTCAAAATCTTTGGCGTGATGGAGTATCCAGTTGACATCCTTGTCAATGTTGGAGGCGTTGATGACGAGCAGATAGTTGGCATTTTCAAGCACATAAACCAGCAGGTCGTCGACCACACCCCCCTGCTCGTTAAGCATCATGCCGTAGAGGCATTGGCCGGGAGCGGCGGCGGTGACGTCGTTGGTAAAGATGTAGTTGACAAACTCGGTGGCCCGGGGGCCGGTGACGAGCACTTCGCCCATGTGGCTGACGTCAAACACGCCGCATGCTTCTCTGACAGCGTTATGCTCCTCAACGATACCTTCATATTGGATAGGCATGTCAAACCCGCCGAAGGGGCTCATTTGCGCACCGAGCTCCTTGTGGAGGTCGTGCAGACAGGTAGTTTTCATTTGATATGATTAAGGTTGTGAATTTCCTTTATTAGGTTTCTCAAAGGTAAAAACTATTTTCAAATTATCCAAAAAAAATGACTATCTTTGTGCATCTGAAATCTTTTAAAAGCAATGAATATAACTCTTGACGAAGCTTATAATATAGTTTTTAAAGGTCAAGCTCTTGAGCTGCCTCAGAAAGCAATGGAGGAGGTTGACCGCTGCTATCGGTTTCTCGAGCAATTTGCGGCTGATAAGGTTATCTACGGCATCAACACCGGCTTCGGCCCTATGGCCCAATGGAGGGTTGACGACAAATATCTCAAAGACCTCCAATATAATATCATCCGCAGCCACTCCACCGGCGCCGGCGAGCCATTGAGCGCAGCCGATGTAAAGGCGGCGATGGTGGCGCGGACAGGCACCTTCCTCTGCGCTCGCTCGGGCGTCAACCGCGAGCTCGTAGAGCTGCTCAGTGAGTTTGTCAATCGCGATATTATCCCCTTCGTGCCTCGCCACGGGTCGGTGGGTGCGAGTGGCGACCTGGTGCAGCTGGCCCATATCGCTCTCACTCTGATAGGGGAGGGTTATGTGTTTTACCAAGGGCGCCGTCGACCTGCCGCCGAGGTGCTTGAAGAGTGTGGTCTGCGCCCTGCCGGCATATTTATCCGTGAAGGGTTGTCAGCCACCAACGGCACTTCGGTTATGACCGGCATTTCGATTGTCAATATGCGCCACGCCGAGAATCTGCTTGAAATGGCCACAGTGGCCGGCGCGTGGATTAACATGATTGCCGACTCTTTCGACGACTATATGGCCGTCGGCGAAAACGAGCCGCGTCATCAGCCGGGGCAGCAGGTGATTGCAGCCAGGCTGCGCGAGCTTTCAGCCGGAACCACACGCCTCCAACACCGTGAGCATGAGCTTTACGACCCGGCCAACAATGCGGCCGACTATTTCGAGCATAAAGTGCAGGCCTACTATTCGCTGCGCTGCCTGCCGCAGATTCTCGGCCCTGTTCACGACACTCTCCGTTATGCCCGCAACGTAATCGAGCGTGAGCTTAACTCTGCAACCGATAACCCGATTATCGACCCCGACAATCGCAATATATATCATGGCGGCAACTTCCACGGCGACTATATTTCGCTCGAAGCCGACAAGATGAAAACCGTCATGGTGCGCCTGGCAATGACTGCCGAGCGACAGCTCAACTACCTGTTTCACGACCGAATCAACGGCATATTACCCCCCTTCCTCAACATGGGAGTGCTCGGCCTCAACTACGGCATGCAGGCTTGTCAGTTCACGGCCACGTCGACCACGGCCGAGTGTCAGACCCTGGCGATGCCCAACTATGTTCACTCTATCCCCAACAACAACGACAATCAGGATATCGTCAGCATGGGCACAAACTCGGCGCTGCTCTGCCGCCAGGTTATCGACAATGTTTATCAGGTGATGTCGATACTGTTTATCGCTTTGGCTCAGGCCACCGATTGCCTTGAGATTGCAGAGGGCTTGTCGCCTGCAATTCGCCGTTATTACGATGATGTCAGAGCCATCTGCCCGAAATTTATCGAGGACACGCCTTTCTATGAAGAGGTGGCTGAAATTGAAAAATATTTAAGAAATCAGATATGAACTACGCATTGATTACCGGAGCTTCGCGGGGCATCGGCGCCGCTATTGCCCGCCGATTGGCATCGCCACGACTTGGCATTATCATTAATTACCACAGCAACTCGACTGCGGCCGAATCAGTGGCCCGTGAGTGCCGCGAGAAAGGGGCTGAAGTGAGCCTGCTGCAATTTGACGTGGCCTCGGAGCAGGCGGTTGACAGCGCTTTGGAGCAATGGGAGGCCGAGCACCCCGAGGATAACATCTCGGTGGTTGTCAACAATGCCGGCATCCGCAGCGACAATCTGATGATATTCATGAACTACGACCAATGGCGCTCGGTAATCGACACCACTCTCAACGGCTTCTTTTTCGTTACGCGCCGGGTGCTCAAATCAATGCTTACGCGCCGCAATGGCCGCATAATCAATGTTGCTTCGCTCTCAGGGCTGAAGGGCTTGCCGGGACAGGCCAACTATTCGGCGGCAAAAGCGGCGTTGATAGGGGCCACGAAAGCTCTGGCTCAGGAAGTGGGTCCGCGCAAGGTGACGGTCAATGCCGTTGCTCCGGGCTTTATCGAGTCCGACATGACGGCCGACCTCGACCAGTCGCAACTCCGCAAAATGGTGCCCCTCAACCGTTTCGGCAAGGCGGAGGAGGTTGCCGACCTCGTGGCTTTCCTCGCATCTGACTCCGCCGCCTACATCACCGGCGAAACCATTTCAATCAACGGCGGCCTTTATTAGCGCTACGTTGCTCAACGGGGCTGAGAAGCTTACCCGGCCGTTAGTGACTATGCCGGTTTGACCGGTGTAAAGCTCCGTGACGGGAGAATTGTCGGCAATGGTGCCATGCAGATTTATAGCTTGGCCGGCCGTGGGGTTGAGCTGAATGAATATCAAATCATGATTGTTGAAGCGCAGGCAGGCGTTGTTGTCAAACGTCAGCTGGCGACCGGTGGCTATGCCCGGGTTGTCGCGTCGTATCTGCCCCAGCCTGCGGGTGTGGGCCAGCATCGCGGAGTCAACCGAGTGCCAGTTCATATCGGAGCGGAATGCCTGCGCGCTGTCGACGTTGTGCTGAGCGTCGCTCAGGCCGCGCCCCGTTTCATCGCCGTAGAATATCTGAGCCACACCGGGCGAGAGCAGAAGGGTGGTCATGCAGTCAGCCATGTTGAGCGAGTCGGCGTCGCGATGATAGGAGTTATTGAGATAGTTGAAGGGATGCCACCCCGGGTGAGCGGCGATCGAGTCAGCGTAGGCTTGCCAGGTGTAGACGATAGAGTTCAGGTCGCCGCGCTTGGGAAATCTGCAGTTGACCATACTTGAAAATCCGGCAGAGGCATAGTCGGGCTTATAATCGACTTCGGCATTGTCGAAGTCGCCCGTGAGGTAGAATGGCTCGGTCCAATCGGCGGCAGGGTCGGCGGGGTGATTGGCTCGCCAGCGTTGCAAGGCGAGGTTGCAGGCGTCACTCAATTGTCGCCAGCGAGGCAGGGCGCTATACTCAACGATGTCGCAACGGAAGCCGTCGATGCCAAACTCCTCAACCCACGAGGCTATCCAATCAATCACGTAATCGAGCGGCGCTGCATTGCGGTCATGGCGCAATCGGCGGGCCGAAGGGTTGACCCACGCATCATTGTCGGAGCGCTCGGCAGCCCATTTGCGATGTAGAAATTCGGGTATGGCAACCGAGTCGTTTACTTCGTCGCGATAGTCGGGCATGCCGTAGAGGGTCATCTGCCGCTTATCCGTTTCGTCCCAATTACCCCCGGGGAGTCTTACCCATTGGCCGTCGTACCAGCTGTTCCATTTGTCGGCGTTGGCAAACCATTGGTCGTAGCTCCAATCGCGTCGGTGGCGGGCAGCCTCCTCCGCAGTCAGTGAGGTCGGGGCGAAGCCGTATTGCACGGCATCGAGTAGCACCGGGTAGCCGGGGTCGTTGATGTTGGCCCCTAACATAACTCTGATTCCCTGGGAGTGGAGAGTGTCGACCAATCGGCGAAACTCGGCCACTGTGCCATAGTTTTTATCGATTTGAGTGTAGTCGAGCGGATAATAGCCGTGGTAGCCATAGTGGGGAAAATCGTTGACAGCGCCGCTGCCGCTCATCCAGCCGTGGATTTGCTCGTAAACGTCGGTCATCCACACCATGTCGACCCCCAACTCCTTGAAATAGCCCTCATCGGCTTTGCGTTGCAGTCCGGCAAAGTCGCCGCCATGGAAGGTAGCTGCGTTGAGTCGCTCCGAGCCATAGTCGACGATACGTCCGTAGTTGACGTCGTTTAAGGAGTCGCCGTTGAGAAATCGGTCGGTTATGACGAAATAGACAGTGGCCCCGTCGGGGGTGAATTGGCGAGCCTCGGGAGTGGCGGCTTTGGAAAGGAATGGCGACAGGGCTGCTGCCATCAGCATAAGCCCGGCAAAGCGATTGAGCATAATGATTTAAGAGTTTGAGAATTGATTCTGATGCAAAGTTACTCCGCGCAATCAGTTTCGTCAATAGTCAAAAATAACCATAGCCGTGGATGGTGCTACAGGTGCTACACTGCTAAATGGGAGCGATACTGCTACAAGTGCTACACGCGCTACACGCGCTACCAGGGTTGTGTAGCAGTAGGCACCCCCGTGTAGCAGTGTAGCACTTGTATCATCTGATACACATGATACATGATACACATACCTGATACAGGGACTTGAAAACAGTGTATCACGTGTATCAACAATATCACCTGAAT